>NZ_JAGCNF010000139.1 GCF_017646085.1 Campylobacter sp.
ATTAAGAGCCGACCTAGGTTCAGTACAAAACCAATTAATCGCTACACTAAATAACATTACAGTTACTCAAGTAAATGTAAAATCAGCTGAATCTCAAATAAGAGATGTAGACTTTGCTAGCGAGAGTGCAAACTTCTCTAAACATAACATTCTAGCCCAAAGTGGAAGCTACGCTATGAGTCAGGCAAATGCTGTACAGCAAAATATCTTAAAACTACTACAATAGTAAGATTACTACGCCTTTATACAAGGCGTAGTAATCTTTTAATATAAATTCAACTAATCACACTACTAGGGATATTTACAATCCTATCAGCTAGGTATTTAGCATTTTTATTAGATTCTTTAGTTCAGTGTTGATACATCTTTAACTCACTTAGCAGCTTCAACGCTGGACGCATCATTACATCATTTTCATTGGCAAAATTTAGCAGCTCATCACGACTAGCCCTATCCTCCATCACAATACCCATTAACCAATAATTACTTACACACTCTCTAGGTTCAGTTATAAACTTTACACCTAAAATTTCAAAAAATCTCGCATATCGATTAGCTAGTCTGCGCTTAGCCATTAGACATAGGTCTAAATTTTCTAACTGAGCTTTTAGCAAAGCAGCGTTTAAATTTGGCATTCTATAATTATATCCGATTTGATCATGATCGTATTCATATTGATGAGCGATTTTGGCCGTTGTGCTTAAGTGTTTTGCCATTTTTGCTATGTTTTCATCATCAGTTATTAGCATACCACCACCTCCACTTGTAGCAATTTTGTTACCATTAAATGAAAATATACCAGCAAGCCCGAATCTACCACTATGAGTACCTTTATATGTACTACCTAGACTCTCAGCAGCATCTTCTATCAGCGTTATACCCCACTCTTGGCAAATTTGTGCTATCTCATCAATCTCGCAGACCATTCCAAATGTATGCATTGGTATACATGCGCTCACACGCCTATCACCGTGATAGCATTTACCACCTTTGATTATACAGTTGCTTAACAAAAACTCTCTTAAGCTTTGTGGGCTCATACCCATTGTCTCCATATCTACATCAACAAAAATCGGACTAGCGCCCATATAGCTAATCGCATTTGCTGTAGCTACAAAGCTTAAAGGCTGAGTAATCACATCATCGCCAGCCTTAACTCCAGCACATATCAAAGCCATATGAAGTGCTGCTGTACCGCTAGACATAGCTACTGCGTATTTAGCGCCGGTGATTTTAGATATATCATTTTCTACATCATTGACAAATTCACCTATGCTCGATACATATCCAGTATCAATACACTGCCATAGATACTCCATCTCTCTACCTAGAAGCCTTGGAGAGTGTAGAGGGATTTTTTTGCTATTGTATTCATTTTTGATAAATCTTACTATCTCTTCGCATAGTGGTTTGCTATATTTACATTTTTGCATCTAGATATCTCCCTTTTTCTATGTGATTAAACTCAGGTAAAACTTGCATAAATTCCGCCATTATCGCATCTTTATCAAATTTTCCATCTATCATCATTGATTTTATATTTGTCTCAAATTTATTTAGACTTGTCCCATTTATCACCGGTTCATTCTCTATCACACCAATACTAGCAAACCGCTCCATATCTAACTGTTCATTACCTGTATAAAACTCCTCATAATCTTTCTCGCCAGTTGTATCGCTACTACCAAATAGACACGCCCATTGTCTATTTTGTGCTAGTTGGGCAGCTTTTGCTCTAGCCTCATCTTCATTTTCGCATATATATGGCTCATAGCCTTTAGAGTGCAGATAACGCACCGCTATATCACTGAATTTTATCAAATTTAGCTTCTCATCTAGCTTTGGAAAGAAAATCTCTCTATTTTCTCCAAATATCGCACTTAATAAACATAATTGGCCAGATTCCTTAGGCGTTATAAAGTATCTGCGAACATCATTTGGTGCTACAATTGGCTGGAGCTTTTTGATTCGTTGTTCAAATCCGTGTAATAAGCTTCCGTCGCTAAAGGCGACATTTGCAAATCTAGCCATACTTACTGGTGTTAAATTTGATCTGTAAAATGCAAACATCTCCATAATTCGTTTACTAGCCCCCATCATATTAGCAGGATTAGCCGCTTTATCACTGCTAACAGTGAAATATCTTTTTGAGCGTTTCATCAATTCATCACTATTGAATATATTTGTTTGGATTAGTCGCATTAATGTATATGGATCTTTTTCGCTTCGTACGTGTTTGAGTGCGCTTAAATTTAGCACATAATCATACTTATTACCATCTATCAACGCTTTAAATATATTTGAACCAGCATCTATAGCATAGGTAGCAAACTCACCTTGTATATAGCCATAACTACTTCTAATATCACGCACTAACTCTACTAAGTTATTTTCACTAATATCAACTACATCAAGACGCATTGGCTCTCTAACAAATATCTCTTTTACTACCGCTGAACCGATACTACCAGCACCACCAACTACTAAAAATTTAGAACTAGAAATACGCTCATTTAATTCATCTTTAAGCCTAGCCATATCACTATCAAATAGCGGCTCACTTCTGCCTATAAGATTTAAAACATCAATCATTTTATACTCTTTTTTGGTTATATTTTACCAACTTATAGCTGAATTTAGTAAATTTAATACTCTTTTACCTCTGGTTTCCCAGAGGTAAAAAGGACTTGTAAAGTTTAATGAGTTTTAAAAGTGCGAGTTGATTAAATCACTCTACGAACGACCGCACACCGTGAGTAGAGTTAAGAGGCTTTTCTCATTGCATAGCAATGAAATGTATATTACTAAACTAACTTATTGTAGTAGTTTTAAGATATTTTGCTGTACAGCATTTGCCTGGCTCATAGCGTAGCTTCCACTTTGGGCTAGGATGTTATGTTTAGAGAAGTTTGCGCTCTCACTAGCAAAGTCTACATC
>NZ_JAGCNF010000140.1 GCF_017646085.1 Campylobacter sp.
AAACTTTGGAACACCATTTGCTTAGGGCTTTTATAACTTAATAATATTTCTATAAAAGGACTTATAATGGGTTTTAGAATAAATACAAACGTAGCAGCTCTAAATTCACACGCAAACGCAATTGTAAATGATAGAGCACTTACTAGCTCACTTGGTCGCCTAAGCTCAGGGCTTAGAATTCAAACAGCAGCTGATGATGCATCAGGTATGGCTATTGCTGATAGTCTTCGCTCTCAAGCTAACTCCCTAGGTCAAGCCATTGCTAATGCTAATGATGCTGTAGGTATCATTCAAACTGCAGATAAAGCTATGGATGAACAGATTAAAATACTTGATACTATTAAAACCAAAGCTATCCAAGCAGCACAAGATGGTCAAAATGCTGATTCTAGAAGAGCTCTTCAAAATGATATTAGCAGACTACTAGAAGAACTAGATATGATAGCTACTACTACAAGCTTTAATGGACAACAACTACTAAATGGAAATTTTTCAAACAAAAACTTCCAAATTGGTGCTTATAGCAATGAAACTGCAAAAGTAAGCATAGGTGCTACTAACTCAAATACTATAGGGCATACTAGGTTTGAGACGATATGTAATGCCATATTTTCATCAGTTTCAGCGCTAAATGGCGTTACGGTAAAATTAAGCGGAATTGATGGTTATCCAGGTGGTTATACATTCCAAAAAATTGCTTCAGGAACTTTTCAAACAGATGGCTTAAAAGCCGTAGCTGAAATGATGAACGGAGTTTCAGATAAAACCGGCGTAAGAGTAAAAGTTAATAATACTCAAATTTTTAGTAGCGCAGTTAAATCTGGTACAGTTCAAGGATTAATGATAAATGGTGTAACAATAGGCAATATTACTCTTAAGGCTAACGATAGCGATAATGTTTTAATCGGTGCAATCAATGCTAAAAAAGATGAGACTGGCGTAGAGGCTAGTCTAGATAATGGTAGATTAGTTTTAGCCGCCAAAGATGGTAGAGCTATTGTAATTGGTACTTTTTCAGATAGTTATACAGTTTTAGGTGGTGCTATTACTGGTGCTTCAACTGGTAGCGTAGCAGGTCAAGGTGCCGTACTTTTGGGTCAAATGACATTTATCCGCCAAGACGCTAGAGATATTAAAGTTGGTATAAGCGGTATGTCTCAAATAAGTAATATGTCGGGAATTACAATTACTAATACATCAATAGCTTCTGAAGTATATAATCAAGCTAGTGTAAATTTAAAATATATGAACTCAGGAACTATTAGCTCAACGCTTGCTAGAGCTATGGGCTTCTTTAATGGTGGAGCTTCTGCAGCTGGTCAAATGACAGATCAGTCTGGTGGCGTAAATACCTATGGTGGCGCTCAAGCCATGATAGATGTAGCTGAATCAGCTAGAAAAAGTCTAGATAGAATCAGAGCTGACCTAGGTTCAGTACAAAACCAATTAATAGCTACGCTAAATAATATCACAGTTACTCAAGTAAATGTAAAATCAGCTGAATCTCAAATAAGAGATGTAGACTTTGCTAGTGAGAGCGCAAACTTCTCTAAACATAACATTCTAGCCCAAAGTGGAAGCTACGCTATGAGCCAGGCAAATGCTGTACAGCAAAATATCTTAAAACTACTACAATAAGTTAGTTTTAGCACTACGCCTAAACACAAGGCGTAGTAATCTTTATAAATAGCTTCATTACCATAAATAGATTGATAAAACCTCATTAAATCAAACATTTGTAACACATTATTTAAAATTTAAATTTATTTTTCTATTTTTAGCTAAAAAATATCCAAATTTAGCTACAATGGATGGAAAATTTTTTAAAGGTAATTCTATGATATATAAAATTTTGATTGCCAACCGTGGTGAAATAGCTGTTAGAATCGTTAGGGCGTGTAAAGATTTACATATCAAAAATGTAGCTATCTACACAGAACCAGATAAAGACTCTTTACATGTAAAAGTTGCTGATGAGGCATATGAGATAGGCAAAGACCCGATTAAAGGCTACCTAGATGCTGCTAGAATAGTAGAAGTAGCTAAGGCGTGTGGTGCTGATGCTATACATCCTGGATATGGATTTTTGAGTGAAAATTATGAATTTGCTAAGATGGTTGAGGATGCTGGTCTTACATTTATTGGGCCAAAATCTGAAGTTATTTTAAAAATGGGAAATAAAAATATCGCTAGAAATTTAATGCATAAAAATGGTATTCCAGTTGTGCCAGGTACTGAAGCGTTAAATAAAGAGAGCATTGAAACTATAAAATTAGAAGCTGAAAAAATAGGCTACCCAGTAATCCTAAAAGCAAGCGGCGGCGGTGGCGGTCGTGGTATTAGAGAGGTATGGGATCCAAAAGATTTAGAAAGTAGCTATGAGAGTTGTAAAAGAGAGGCTAAGGCGTTTTTTAATAATGATGAAGTCTTTATGGAAAAGTTAATTGTCAAACCAAGGCATATTGAATTCCAAATTTTAGGTGATAATTATGGTAATTTAATTCACCTTTGTGAGCGTGATTGCTCTATCCAAAGACGCCACCAAAAGGTAATTGAGATTGCCCCATGTCCTACTATTAGTGAGGATTTGCGTAAAAGAATGGGTGTGGCTGCAGTTGCAGCAGCTAAGGCTGTAGGATATACTAACGCTGGTACAATAGAGTTTTTGCTAGATGATTATAATAACTTTTATTTTATGGAGATGAATACAAGAATTCAAGTAGAACATGGCGTAACTGAGGAGATTGTAGGAGTCGATCTAATCTCTAGACAAATTCGCATTGCATCAGGGGAGATTTTAGATATAGATCAAACAGAGGTTAAACCTCAAGGTGTTGCTATAGAGGCTAGAATTACAGCTGAGAATGTATGGAAAAATTTTGCTCCAAGTCCTGGTAAAATCACAGGTTATTTCCCTGCTCTTGGTCCTGGCGTAAGGGTAGATAGCCATATGTATCAAGGGTATTCTATACCGCCATTTTATGATTCACTTGTAGCTAAACTAATAGTAAAAGCTAGAAGTTATGATTTGGCTGTAAGTAAGCTTGAGCGTGCTTTAGATGAATTTACAATTGAAGGCGTTAGAACCACGCTGCCATTTCTTTTAGCTATATCTAAAAGAAGACACTTTAGAAGAGGATTTTTTGATACTAGCTATATCGAAGAGAGACTTCAAGATATTTTAGAAAATACTCATGATCACAATCAAGAGAATAAAGAAGAGGTAATTGCAGCTATTACAGCAGCGATTCAAAAGGTAAAATCTAGTAGAGAAAATGGGTAATTTATGGATTTTTTAGATAGTTTAAAAGAGATAAAAGGGCAGATGGTAAAAGAGCAAAAGGCTCAAACTCCAGTTTCAAAACCAAAACCAAATCCAAACCGTGATGAGTTTAAAGATATATTTTCTGAGCCAGAGGTAGTAGCTGATAAAGAGGCTAGGCTAAGAGATGAATTTATGGAATTTATCAAATATTCGGATATAAAAAAGCTTGACTGAGATTGAATTTAGCACTTTAGATACGCCTTGTGCGTATCTAAAAGGTAAAAACGCTAGAAGTAGCTATAAGTATATTTATGAAGCATCATATGCTTATAATTCTGCTTTGGTTGAGCATGGTTATAGAAGATTTGGTAAGTATTTTTCAAAGCCAATTTGTAAAGATTGCAATGAATGCAAAAGTCTAAGAATAGACGCTCAAAAATTTAAATTAACTAAAAGTTTAAGGCGAGTAATCCGTAAAAATAAAGACGCTGGTATAGAAGCTGTAGTAACTCGTCCACATCTAAGTCAAGCACATATAAATCTATATGAAAAATATCATAAATTTATGCAAAATAAGCGAGGCTGGGAGTATCACCAGATGAATTATGAACGCTATTTTAGTGTTTATGTAGATGGTGCTGGAGAGTTTGGCTTTGAGGTAGATTATTATGATAAAGTCCTTGCTGCAGTAGAAAGACGTTTTGATCGTGAAATAGATAAAATACAAGATACTATTGATGAAATAGAGAAACAGAATGAACTTCTGGAAAAACAGAAAGATTTATATGATTCTGCTCTTAC
>NZ_JAGCNF010000141.1 GCF_017646085.1 Campylobacter sp.
CAAAACATACCTCTTGACAAACTCCGCATCCTACGCAATTTGATTCTATTTTTACAACTTTTTTTCCATCTATTTCTATAAAATTTATAGCCCCATCAACCAAACAAGAATCTACGCATAAAGAGCAGTTTTTATTGATATTATTTTCTATAATTTTTTTAGCTTCTTCTTCTCTTTGGTTATAGGTTTTACGCTCTAGTAGTGTGCTAATATTATCTTGGCTTACACTTTTATTTAGCGTTGCGTAGCATTTTTGTATATCTCTTACTACGGCAACTCCCATTTTAACATCTTTTATAGAGTTTATACTATGGTCTAGTGCGCCACTAGGACAGGCTAGCACACAAGGAAATAGATCGCATAGATAGCAACCTCTTTTGCTTGGATTGATATAAGCTGATGCTATATTTATCCCATCATCAAGCCCTAAAAGCTCAATACTATGATACGGACAAACCTGAACACATTGACCGCATTTGATACATAAAGATTCAAAATTTTCAGCACTTCCTGGTGGCCTAAGATGAAGTTTTGGCTCATAAAATTTATTTATCAAAACCCCTCCACCAGCAGCACATCCAATTGCTGTAATACTAAAAATGCCAAATTCTCTTCTATTCATTATATGGCTCCATATGCGGATTCATATCTGTGATTAATAGTTCAGGCTCAGAAAATGGAGCAAGTTTAGAGATAAAATTTAATATACTCATAATAGCACTTCCATAAAATAGTCTTAAATTTGGATAGTATTGCCAAAGTGAATCAAGATAAGTAAAATTCTTATACTCTATATCGCCAATTCCATCTTTATCTCTATCAAATCCAGCATAATCATCAAAGTAATTATTACTCCACTCATTTATATCAATTTTAGAACCAGGTGTATCATTGATAGCAATCTCCATATTGCCTATAAAATCATTGCGGTTAAATATGCTTTTATGCTGAGTAGCATGAAATTGAACTCCAACTGTATTGTATAATATCTGATTATCCTCATAAATATTCGTAGTGCCTGGTTGAAATGGAGATTGATCTAGATATAATCCTCTAGCATTATAAGCTAAAATATTATCTTGGATTATAAAATCACTAGTATCTTTCATTCCAATGCCTACTCCAAATGCGCCAGTAGAGCTTAAAACTTGATTTTTTCTAGCAGTTGTTCCTGAAGAGAACATAAAAAATATACCAACAGAGTTATATTTAAATATATTTTCTTCAACTAAATTTTTCCCAGCATACATAAAATGTAGCGAATATCTACCATATTCACCATAATTTTTAAGAATTTGATTATTGCTAGAATACCATACTACCATATCTCTACTTTTGTATAGATGGTTATTTTGTATTAGATTGTCATGGCTATACCATAGGCGAATTCCATCGCCTCTAAGGCCCAAATCAACTGGCTTTTATGTGATAAAATTATCAACTATTTTAGAGTCATTACACTGCTTAAAATTAACACCAAAAAGAGAATCTTTAATAGAATTATTTATAATCTCAATCTTGCTAGCTTTATCACAGCTTATAGCTGAGTCGATTGTAGTATGAGAGTTTCCGCTATTTTCTATGGTTAAGTTTAAAAGCTTAACTCCTGAACTTGTGATTTTTATTACATCACCTTTACCATCGCCTTTTATGATAGCGCTTTTATCTTTGCCATCTATAGTAATTGGTTTATTTATAATTATATTACCACTATAAATTCCACTACCAAGCTCTATTATATCTCCATTGCTTGCGCTATCTATAGCATTTTGTAGATCATTTGCAAAAGTAACAGTAGATAGTAGAGCTATTAGGTAGAGTTTTTTCACGCATTTTCCTTAAGATATTTATTTTTAGAAAATATCGCTAAAATCGATAAGGCGCTCATAATAATCATAACCCAAAATCCTATAGTAGGGTATGAGTGAGTTGTAAATTGCGCTACCTTGCCATCGCCTAAAGCTGTTGGCATAAATGGTTTAATCTTAAATGCACCCCATTCTTGCATATTATGACCATACCAATATAGCCAACCAGTAAATGCGCTCATAAATAGTACTGGAGCGATAATTGTAGGGATTAGCAAGAGCGAATTTCCCTTACCGTTATAGTATAGATATAGTAACATAAAAATAGTAGCAACAAGTAAATAATATGGCGCAATTGCTCTTTCTACATTACCTCCATGCTCCATAGGATACATTCCTATATAATGATTTATTGTGTTCATCTCATGCACATCGCCACTATAACCATCTACATGAAAATATACTGGAATTCCATCTGGAAAGGCCTCTTTAGGGTAGTTTGGTGCTTCTAAAGATACATACCATATAGGAAGGCTTGGCACTCCAATCTCAGATCTTGTTTCTATCATTTTGGCTAGATTGTTTTTAACTTCTGGCGCCATTAGATGATTTTTATATTGAATTTTAGTATAGAGATTATAGATTGGATATACATAGCTTGGAATTTCTGAGCCATTTTTAATCTTATTGGCTACTCCGTGATATGCAATTACAGGGATAGTAAATCCCACGGTCATTAAAATTAGAGCTAGTATAGTATAGAGCTGATACCTTTTCATTTTTACTCCTTTAATTAAATTTATTATCAGTCCGTTTGGGCGGATAATAAATTTAATTAATGAGGCGGAATCTCCGCCCCATTTGCTAAATTTTAATACAATCCAGCGTTTTCATCGATCCATTTTAGATATTCAATTATATCTTTTATCTCTTGATCGGTCATATTTTGATTTGGCATTCTTAGATTAAAGTAGTTAATCATAGCCTTTACATAATCTTCTTCATATTTGCTAGCTGGGTCTTTAATGAAATCAAATACCCATTTTTCAGCATTTTCGTGTCTTAGAAGAACGCCAGTTAAATCTGGACCAGAACTTACTTGGCCAATAACGTGACAACCATTACATCCGCCTTTTAAGTAAGCTTCTTCACCACGAGCTTGCACAGCTGTCATAGGTGTAGCAAGAGCTTTTGTTAGGTTGTTTTTAGCTCTTAGACCAACATCTGCAGTTTTAACCATATATTGCCAAACTTGATATTCCCAAAGAATAGCACCATTAACATCGCCTTTTTTATATGCTTCATCAGCTTTTGCTTTTACTTCAGGAATTTTGCCATATTGATCTAATGCATCCTCAACAAGTTGTTTAACTTTTGGATATTTCTCAAAGTGTTTTTCTTTTAAGAATTTAACAACGCTTTGGATAAC
>NZ_JAGCNF010000142.1 GCF_017646085.1 Campylobacter sp.
GATATAAATTTAGAAAAATATATGGGGCAGTGGCTGCAAATGGCAGCTAAACCAGCTTTTTTTCAAAATGGTTGTAATAAATCTTACGCTAAATATAAATTAGAGTATGAAGGGGATATGCCTATAGTTAAAGTTGAAAATAGCTGTTTTAAAAATGGAAAATTATCAGTATCTAATGGCACTGCAAGAGTAAAAAGCGGTCGCACACTTTCAGTTAAATTTAGCCCATTTATGAATATATTTAATAAACCAAACTATGAGATATATTATATAGATAAAGGTTATAATGTAGCTATTGTAGGTAGTCCAAACAAAAATTACCTATGGATATTATCTCGTCAGGTAATTCCAAAAGAGCAAATTTTAGAATTATTAAAAATAGCAAATAGTGTTGGTTTTGATACTAGTGATATTAAATTTGATATGTGGGAAAAATGATATATTTGGTTTCAAATACGCCATATAGCGATAATGATATAGTGTGGCTAAATCTTTGTAAAATTAGATTTTTTAATTTTAATGTTAATCTAAGTAAATTTGATGCGATTATAGTGACTAGTAAAAATTCTATAAATGCACTTAAATTTAACTCTATAGCCGTGGCTGATATTTTGGTTTTTGCTATTGGCAAGGCTACTGCTTTGGCGTGCAAGGAGTTTGGATTTACACAAATTTACGAAGCAAAAAATTCGCATGGAAGTGAATTTGGGGCTGAGGTTTTAAATAATTTAAGAGATAAAAAAGTGCTATTTATCAAGGCCAAAGAGACAGTTTCAAATTTAGATATATACTTTAGTCAAAATGGTATTGATATTACAGTAGTAGATGGATATGAGAATTTAATATTATATCCAAACGATATCAAAAAGCCAGAGCCAAACTCAACTATAATCTTTACAAGTCCTATGAATGTACGTGCTTTTATTCAAAATTTTAGTTGGAATGATAGTTATCAAGCAGTTGCTATAGGAAAGGCCACAGCCAGTACTTTAGCTAGTTACTGTACTCCTATAATATCAAATTCTCAAAGTTTAAAAAGCTGTATAGAATTAGCTAAATCTTTAGATAATAGTTGGTGTAAATAATAAAAATACCAATCCTAAAATTATACGATACACTCCAAAACTAATATAGCTAAAGTGTGCTACAAAACGTAAAAATAATTTTATAATAGCTAGTGCTACTATAAAAGCTACTGCACTACCAAGTAAAAATATCCAAATTTGATCCAAATTTGTAATAAATATATCTCTATTTTTATAACTATCATATGTAGCAGCTGCAAGCATAGTAGGAATAGCCAGTAAAAAACTAAACCTAGCAGCCACTTCACGATTTAAACCACAAAGTAATCCAGTAATAATTGTAGAACCACTTCTAGAAGTACCTGGAATCATAGCTAAACATTGACTAAGACCTATAATGAAAGCTTGTTTATAACTAAGATTGTGTAAGTGATTTGTAGTAGGAGTATAGCTAGGGCGTTTTTGGAATAATTCAACTATTATAAATATAATACCGCCAATTATTAACATATACGCCACAGTATTTGGGTTAAATAGCTCTTTGATATGCTTATATGCTAAAAATCCTATGATAGCAGTCGGTATAAATCCGATAATAAGCTTAATCCATAGATTAATATCGCTTGTTAAACGCTCTTTAAAGGCCCATATAACAGCCAATATACTACCAAGCTGAATCACAACCTCAAAGCATTTTAACGCTTGAGTTTGCTCAAGACCTAAAAAGTGTGAAGTAAGAATCATATGCCCAGTAGAACTAACTGGTAAAAACTCAGTAAGCCCCTCTACTATACCTAAGATTATAGCTGAGATGATATCCATTTTATCCCTTTAATATTGCGTTTAATTTGGTTAAATTTTGCGTAATTGACCCAGGGGTATAGAGTGCAGAAATAATGGCTATATAATCAATTTCAAGATCTTTTACACTATTTAAATTTGAGATATTTATCCCACCTATTACTGCGATTTTACTATTTAGCCTTGCTTTTGCCTCTTTTATTGTATTAATTGAGCAAAGAGGAGCATTTGGTTTAGTAGGACTAGCAAACAAAGCCCCAAAAGCTACATAATCAGCCCCATTATTTACTGCATCCTTAGCACGTTCTAAGTCATTATAACAGCTCACACCTATATACGCATCGTAGCCTAAAATATCTCTGGCTTTTTGTAGGCTATCATCATCTTTGCCTATATGTACTCCACTAGCATCTATTATTTTAGCTAGTTGTACATCATCGTTAATTATAAATTTAGCACCACTATTTTTGCAAATGTTACTTATATCTTTTAGTATATTGATGTTGTGAATTTGACTTTTATTTCTGTATTGGATGATTTTAACTCCATTTGCTAAAAGCTCATTAATCTGAGCTTTTAGCGTA
>NZ_JAGCNF010000143.1 GCF_017646085.1 Campylobacter sp.
AAAGCAGATAACGCTGCGGCGCTGGGTGAGCTTGAGCAGATAAATGTTTAAAAATAATAAAGTAAAGAGCAAATTTTAACTTTTTAGCTCTTTACTTAGCATTATATTATCTGTTGTAAAATACTAAATTATTTTAACAATAAGGATAGATATGTTAAATCTTCTTTTTAAGTCACTTTTTGCGCTTGTGGTGCTTATTATTTTTATTGCTGGTGTGGTTTTTGATGCGAAATTTTTATCTCAAGATCAATTTAGCGATAAAGAGCTTAAATTTAGTCGTGTGATTCAAGAAAGTGTTGATTTTATACCTGATCGTTTTAGTTCTCATATCACTTTAGAATCTACAAATACTCTACGCACTAGCGCCCAAATCACTCCAGAACAACTAAATCAAATAACTACCACACTAGATAAAGCGCTAAGCCTTGCTAAAGATAGCCAAATTTGCAAAGGATCTACCTACTCTATTAGCCCAAGTTACAGCTACAATGATGGCGCTAGAATCATTAGTGGTCAGCTTGTAAATTTTGATATTAGATGTGAATTTAATAAGACTGATATTAATAAATATGAAACGCTTATAACATCGCTAAATTCGCTAATTGCAGGTAATGAGTTTATCACAATGAGCCTACCAGCTCTAGCCCAATCAAGCTCTAGTGCTATCATAGCTCAAAATAGCGAACTACTACATAGCAAAATCTTAAAAAGCGCTATGGCAAAAGCTACAATCTACTCTAAAGAATTAGGTAAAAACTGTGTGTTAAATAGTGTTGAATTTAGCACTACAAATTATCCAGCAGACTACGCTAATATAAAAGCTACAGCAGCATTTACGGCTACACCGATAGAATCTAAAAAGAGTCAAAATCTCTTAGCTACTGCTTCATATAGTTGTAAATAATAAATTTAGCCCCTATTTTATGGGGCTTTTATTGCCTTATACTTTAAAAGATATTAATCGCAAAAGGCTATTATATTAATTATTATGATAAGGCCTTTTTAGCAGCTTCGCTCATACGCTTGCCATCGCACGCTGAGCCAATAGCCTCTTTGGCTAATTTCATCAATGTGCCTAAATCTTTAATCCCATTTAAACCATTTTGAGCGATTAGTTCTGATATTTTAGTATTTAATTCCTCATCGCTTAGTTGCTTTGGTAGATATCTAGAGATAATCTCTATCTCGCCTAGTTCTTTTTGCGCTAGGTCGTCTCTGCCTCCATTTTTATACTGCGTAGCTGATTCATTTCTACGCTTAATCTCGCTTTGCAAAATAGTAAAAATTCTAGCATCATCTAGCTCTACTCTCTCATCAACCTCTATTTGCTTAAATGCTGAATTTATCATACGCAATGTATCTCTCTCAAAGCCGTTTCCAGACTTCATCGCCGCTTTTATATCGTTTAAAATTTGTGCTTTTACGCTCATTTTATCTCCTTTAAATTTAATTTTTTTGCTATAAAAAGACCCTCTCGCAAACCATCATCAATCACTATACAAGGATTAAACCCTACTAAATTTGATAAAATCTCGCACCCTTTAACAATCAAATCAGCACGATTTTTACCTACTAGCTCATCTTTATTTGGTGTAGTTTTTAGCAAATTTGCCGCCCAGTTTAAATCTGTATTTTGAATCTGTACTCCATTTATCAAATCTGCTCTATAATTAGCATAATTTAACCCTTGCTTAAGCGCTGCGACTGTTGTAGGTACGCCAGAAGTTAAAATAATATTGTTAAATTTAAACTGCTTAATAAACTTCATAGCCATTGATATCTCAGCCCTTTTATCACTCTCAAGAGCTGTGATAATCCCAAAGCTAAAACTACGATTTACCTCGCCAAAACTAATCTCTGTACTAGCTCCACCAAGATCGATTAAAAGAGAATCTTTTAGATTAAGATTTAAAATTTTAGCACGATTTTCTACGCCTAAACGGGTTAAATATGCTTCAACTTCACCACTAATAATATTAAATTCAATACCAAATTCAGCCCTAATTTGCCTAAAAAATTCAGCCGAATTTGCTGCTTGTCTAAAAGCCTCAGTCGCTACTGCTATACTAGAGCTAAATGACGCCTCAGTACAAAGCTGAGCCACTGCTGTTCTAATGCGCTCCATAGCATCTGTGGCTAATCCAGTATGGCTTAGCCCACGAGCTGAACCAACAATACGCTCAAAGCTATAAACGCACTCAAACAAACCACTACTAAGCAACTCCATTTTACAAGCTCTAATTGTATTGCTTCCAAGATCAATTGCAACCATTTAAATAATCCTTTATAGCTTGAATTCTAAGTCGTTTTAGCTCATCGCCATAAGCCTTGCCAACACATAAAATAGCACTAGTATCGATATTTGGGCTAAATTTACATTCATAAATTCCAAGTGCTTGCGCCATCTTTATGCGTCTTTTACTATCAAGTCCAAGCCACTGACAAAGCGGCATATCAAGGGCGATTTTAAGTAGTTCAAATTTACTTACTCGCTTTAAAAATGGCTGTTTATAAGATATAGAATAGCAATTTGGCAAAGCAAGTCTAGAGATAAGAGATTTGCCATCAATAGAATAATAATTAATTAAATGGTATAAAAATGAAGCCTTGTGAGTGTGAATTTTATTTGAAATTTGTTGTATAAATCGCTCATCAAACTCCACGCCAAAAAGCTTTAAATCTAACCCAAGCTCACTAAGTAACTCCATTGCGCGTCTTTTAAATTTAGCTATAAAAAACTTTTCAAGCTCTAAATATATGCGATTAGCACTTAAATCGCTTATATCTATTTTTTGCATAATCTTAAGACTATCGCTATTACAAACTAAATCAAATCTAGCAGCAAACTGAACTCCACGAAGCACCCGCAAACTATCATCGCTAAAAGTTTTAGGGTTAGTAACTCTTAATCTTTTAGCCATTAAATCACTCACGCCACCCCAAAAATCCAATACCTCGCCGCTAAATATATTTACCATAATTGAATTTATCGTAAAATCTCTGCGTGCGCTAGCTATGCGTTCATCATTGCAATACTCTACGCTAAAACCCTTATGACCATATCCGCTTTTAGATTCAGTTCGTGGTAAGCTTAGATCATAGTTTTTTAACTTATAGACAAAATAGCTCTTACCCACACCAATAGCACCGCACTCTTGCATCAGGGCATCAAATTTATCTGGCGTAATATCGTAAATCTCGATATCATAATCTTTTGAGCCAATTCCTAGTATAGCATCACGCACCGATCCGCCAACTAAGTAGGCTCGTTTTGTATGGTTTAAAAGTATTTTTTTAAGTTCGTCAAAATCGCTATTTTGAGAGATTTGATAGCCTATTGTCGATACTAGCAAGCATAAATTCCAAAAATTTAATCGTCATATCCATTCTAAATTCGCTATTGCTACTATCAGCGCTATTTAGCCCCTCAAATAGCACGCCAATTCTCTCTTTTAGCCCTTGTAGATATAGCATCTCGCTTGATCCAAGATTTTTTTGTGCTTGTGGCTTTGTCTGGGCTTGTGGTTGGAGTTGCGGCTTTGGCTGCGGTCTTGATCTTAATGATTCTGAAGTATCAATAGATGCGACTCTAGAAGCCAACATCTCCTTTATCTCCATAGCATTTTTCTTAGCAGCCTCTTTTTGCGCTATAGTTTGAGCTTTAAACTGGGTCTGCATAGTTTGGCGAGGTTCTTGATTAAAATCAAACTCACGCCTTAACTCATTAGATTCTTCAAATTCATCATTATCGCTTGCTTCTTCAACGATAAAGCCATTTTTAGCCACAGCATTGCTTGTGCCTTGTAGTTGAGCATTTACCTCATCAATAGTAAGCTTGGCAATATCTTCTAATCTCATATCTTTATCAACCACCTTTTAAATTCTCTTATACCAGCATCATCGTTTTCTTTTAAATTTAGATAAAACTCTAGCATCTGTTCATTTGTCTCACCATTTTTGCGCTTTAGACCACTTAGCCGTCTAATAGCTGAGCGTGCTTCTTGATTGTTTGGATCACGCATTAAGATATTTTTATAGACCTCTAGAGCCTCATCTCTTAGCCCTTGATTTTCGTAAATCAGAGCCTCTGTAATTGTGCCTCTCATTGTTTTTTGATATAGTCACTAATAATTGAGCCGATTTCACTAGTTGTACAGATCTCAACTGCGTCAAATTTAGCGATATCTTTGGTTCTATAGCCATCTTTTAGCACCGCTTTTATAGCATTTTCGATACAATCTGCAGCCTCATTTTCTCCTAAAGCATATCTTAGCATCATTGCAGCTGAAAGAATCATAGCTATAGGATTAGCAATGCCTTGTCCAGCAATATCTGGAGCACTTCCATGGATTGGCTCATAAATTCCTACATCGCCACCCATTGAAGCACTTGGAAGAAGACCAATAGAGCCACAAACCATACTAGCCTCATCGCTTAAAATATCTCCAAATAAATTTTCAGTCAAAATAACATCAAATCCTGTTGGATATCGTACAAGCTGCATAGCTGCATTATCTACATACATATACTCAAGCGTTACGTCTGGGTAATTTTGTGCTACTTTTGCTGTTACTTCACGCCATAATTGACTAGTTTCAAGTACATTTGCCTTATCTACCATGCAAACTTTTTTACGTCTTTTCATAGCTGCTTCAAAGGCAATTTTAGCAATTCTTTCGATCTCGCTAACTGTATAAGTCATTGTGTTATAGGCTCTATCTTCGAGCTTTTCTCTAGGCTGACCAAAGTATAATCCACCAGTTAGCTCTCTAACAACTAAGATATCTACACCTTTTATAACCTCAGCTTTTAATGTTGAGGCGTTAATAAGCTCATCATAGATCATTGCTGGACGCAAATTTGCATATGCGTTTAGTGATTTTCTAAGCTTTAATAGCCCGCTTTCAGGGCGAAGATGTCTAGGTAGATTATCCCATTTCTCACCACCAATCGCACCAAAAAGTACCGCATCGCTCTTTCTAGCACCATTTAATGTCTCATCAGGAAGAGGCTCACCAAAGACATCTATTGCTGCCCCTCCCATCAAATAGTACTCATAATTTAATTCAAAATTAAATTTAGCACTCACACTATCAAGAACCTTTATAGCCTCATCAGCGATCTCTGGACCGATTCCATCGCCTTTTATTACACAAATATTATAACTTTTCATAAATATCCTTAAAGAGTGCTTTTAGCGTAGTTAATTAGTCCGCCAGACTTTACTAGTTCTTGCATAAATTCAGGAATTGGTTCAAATTTATACTCGCAATTTTGGCTTAAATTCTTAATAATTCCACCACTATAATCAATCTCTAGCTCATCACCTTCGTTTATACTATCAGTTTGGGCGCACTCTAAGATTAAAAGGCCGGTATTAAAGCTATTTCTATAAAAAATTCTAGCAAATGATTTAGCTATTACGACACTTATTCCAGCTGCTTTAATCGCTATTGGAGCGTGTTCACGACTACTTCCACAACCAAAGTTTTCACCAGCAACAATACAATCGCCAACTTTTACTTTTGAGCTAAAATCTTTATCTGCATCTTCCATTACATATTTAGCTAAAATTTCTGGATCGCTAGTATTTAAATATCTAGCTGCTATTATGACATCTGTGTCAATATTATCACCGAATTTCCATACTTTTGACATATTTTTCCTTGATAAAATTTTAGGTTATATTATAGCAAATTAACCTTAATCCCTAGCTTTAATGCGTTCTTGGTTGAAATTTTCTTCCATTTTTTGGATTTCAGCACTTCCGCTTCTATAAATTTCATTATCTACTTTTAGCTCTTTTTGACTGATTTTATTATCGTAATTTACATTACTTAATATATGTTTAAACACATTTAATCTCGCCTGTTTTTTATTGTTACTAACAATAATCGACCATGGTGCATATGGAGTATTTGATGATAATAGCATTGAGTATTTAGCAATTGTATATTGATCCCATAATTCTTGACTCTTTTCATCAACTGGCGAGAGTTTATACTGTTTTAATGGGTCAGTTTTGCGCTCTTTAAAGCGTCTTTTTTGCTCCTCTTTTGATACTGAGAAATAGAACTTAAATAAAATAATCCCTGAGCTTACTATCATCTCTTCAAATTTAGGAACTTGGCGTAAAAACTCCCTATGCTCTTCTTGTGTACAAAATCCCATAACAGGCTCAACTCCAGCTCTGTTATACCAGCTTCTATCAAATATTACAATCTCTCCAGCGCTTGGTAAATGATCGCTATAGCGTTGGAAGTACCACTGAGTTCTTTCAACATCACTTGGTTTTTCAAGCGCAACCACACGACATCCCCTTGGGTTTGCGTGCTCGATTAATCTTTTTATTGTACCGCCCTTACCAGAAGCATCACGACCCTCAAAAATTATTAAAACTTTTAAGCCCTCTTTTTTAACATATGTTTGAAATTTTAAAAATTCAATCTGAAGCTTTTTAAGCTCTTCTTCATATTTTAGTTTTGATTTTTTGACTTTAATGGTTACAAAATCTTCTTGGCTGCTCAATGTATTACCTCCGTAGATAAAAATTTTAATATTCTATAATTTTTTATATTAAATTTAGCAAAAATTTAGCAAATTTAATATCAAAAGACAAAAATGCAACTATATTTTTTTAAGCTAAAAATTAGGCTAAAAGCCCAGATTTTAGTTCGCTATATTTTTGCTCGCCACATAGCTCACGAACAAGCATTAAAGCAAACTCCATAGCCGTAGCTGGACCTCTTGAGGTGATGATATTTCCATCTATTACGACATTTTTATCAGCCCTATATCCAGCGTGATTTACTGTACCTTCAAATCCTGGATAGCAAGTATAATGCTCACCTAAAACCCCAGCAGCACTAAGCGCCCAAGGAGCTGCGCAAATAGCTGCTAATTTCTTGTTATTTGCTTTGGCTTCTTTTAATTTTTGGCTAAGTTTATCGCTTTTGGCTAGATACTCTGCTCCAGGAAGCCCTCCAGGTAAAACAATCATATCAGCGCTAGCAAAATCATACTCATTAAATAATACATCAGCTCTTAAGCTTACGCCATGCGCACCGCTTACTTCTAAAGAGTTATCAAGTGCTACCATACTAGTCTCTACACCAGCTCTGCGTAAAATATCAACCACACTAAGCGCTTCAATCTCTTCAAAACCATTTGCCATCATCACAGCTACTTTTGCCATTTTTTCTCCTTTATTAATTGATTGAATAGTATATTATTTTTTGATTTGCTAAGGAGCAAATTTTATAGTTTGCTCCATAAATTTGCTCTAGCAAAATCTCATTTATTATCTCACTTTTGCCAAATGCTAAAGCCTTTCCATCTTTAATAGCTAAAACCTTAGAGGCAAACCAAAATATATGATTTGGCTCATGACTGCAAATTATTATGATTTTTCCCATTTTTGCTAAGGCTCGCATAGTTTTCCAAATCAAAATTTGATTATTAAAATCTAACGCACTAGTTGGCTCATCTAAAATCATTATAGGTGAGTCTTGGGCTATGGCTCTAGCTATTAATCCTAGCTGCTTTTGTCCGCCACTAAGAGAGCTAAAACTCTTATCTTTTAAAGGCAAAATTCCCACCATATCCATAGCGTTTTCTACAGCTTTTATATCATCTTTGCTAAAACCAAAAACCCCACCAAAATGCGGCCTTTTCCCCATTAAGACCATATCAAAAAGAGTGTAATTAAATGGTAGATTATGGGCTTGAGGAACATATGATATTAATCTTGAAATTTGACTGATTTTAAGACTTTTAAACTCACTTCCAAATATTTTATACCCATCATAACTAGCATTTAAAAATCCTAAAAGAGAGCGTATCAATGTGGTTTTACCGCTACCATTTGATCCCATCAATCCAAGCAAATCCCCACGCTCAAGCTCAAATGAAATTCCACACAAAATTTGGCTTTTTCCATAGCTAAATTTAAGATTTTCAACTATAAATTTATCCAAATAATTTTGCACTTCTAACCTTTAAAATCCATAGTAAAAACGGCGCCCCAAGTAGCGAAACAATAATCCCTACAGGAATTTCTCCGCTGCTTAGCGTCCTAGATAAAGTATCACAAAGCAGCAAATAAATCGCTCCCATCAGTCCAGCCACAGGTAAAATCGCTCTATTATCAGCACCTACTAGCATTCTAGCAGCATGTGGCATCATTAGTCCAATCCACGCTATAATCCCTACACTTGCTACGCTTAAAGCGCTAAGCAAAGTTGCTATAACGATAAAAATAGCTTTATAAATTTGCGGATTTACACCTAGTGATCTAGCCTCTTCATCGCCAAGGCTAAGTAAATTTAACTTCCACGAAAGAGCAAAAGCAATGATAAAACATGGTATGCCAAATAGTCCATTTACAGCTATATCATCCCAACTAGCGTGATATAGTCCACCCATCATCCAAAATGTAATCTCTCTTAATTGAGCATCCTCGCTTAAATACTTCATAATTCCAACAAGCGAGCTAAAAATCGCCCCCACAATAACGCCTGAAAGCACAAGCGCAACACTATTTGTAACGCCTCTTTCAAAAGCTAAAGTATAGGCTAAAAATACCGCCAAAAGTCCAAAAGCAAAAGCGCTAAGCTCAAGTGAAAAAAAGATGCTTGGCAATAAAATTGCAAGACTAGCCCCAAAACTAGCCCCAGAACTAGCCCCTAAAATAAATGGCTCAACTAAAGGATTTCTAAAAATACTTTGATAAATCGCTCCAGCACATGCTAAAGAAACCCCTACTAAAATAGCTATTAAAATCCTAGGCACTCTAAGATTCCATACCACAATCTCTCCAGTTGCACTTAGCTCTCCTATTCCAAAAAGCTTATAAGCAATCACGCCCATCACATCGGCTGCACTTAGAGCTAAATTTCCACTAAGCAAGGCAAAAATTGATGTACAAATTAATAAAACAAAGAGCAAAGCTACAACTAAAAAAACTCTCAAAACTGCTCAGTCCAATCCAAAATTTGCGCTGAACGAAGCATTTTAGCAGCCTCTATATCTACACCATATAGTTTTTGGTAAAACTCTAGCGCAAACTCGCCAATATTTATATCAGCAAATTTATCTGGATGCGCTGCTTTTGCAATTATTAAAAGCTCCAAAGGATATTCTAGACGCCTTGAGCAGTTCATCGGCGTCCATGGAAGCGAATATACACGTTTTTGACGCACAGCCTTTAACTCACGTAAATTAGCATAACTCTCATTTTCATAAAGTTCAAATGTTGGATGATAGCCATTATATGTAGGCAGCAATATAACATCAGGTTCAAGCGCATATATCTGTTCTGCGCTAATCATAACCCTAGAACCTTTAGCCAAATTAAATGCATTTTGAGCATTTATAGTAGTAGTTAAAAGCTGAGATTCTGGCGTATCAATGCCATATGTGATACCACTAGCACCATTTTTCTTAGCTGCTAGGCTTAGGCCTAGATATAGCATTTTTGGCTGATTTGTAGCAGTTTGGGTGCGAGATTTTATTAAATTCTCAATCCCAACTAAATACTCATATAGTTTTAAAGTTTGTTCACTCTTTCCAAAAATCTCGCCAATAATTCTCATTTCATCTTTTATCGTAGCTAAATTTTTAGTATATGTAGGTGAGTATAGTACAACTAAAGGGATTTTAGAAGCTTCTAGTATAGATAATGTTTTTTCTAATGCCGCCTTATCTGCTCCACCAACAGTACAATCCCCTACTCGTAATATAATAAGCTGTGGGGCTGATTGCATTAGGGTTTCATAGTTGATAATATTGCCTTGAGGTGAGTTAAAGCATGGCAAAGTATCAAGCCATGGATGCATAGCTCTCATAGTATTTAATCCAGTAAATTCAAGCTCTTCATTTATGCCTTTAATCTTGTATTTATAATCACGCTTTAGTGACCAAGACGCAATTGCGCTGACTCTGCGAATCTCACCAAGGTGTGTCATAACCCCCTCAACAAAGCCATCGCTAATAGTAGCTATTCTATTTAAATTTGATGGAATTTGTACAGTTTTACCACGCATATCAGTAACGCTAATACCAAAAGCATAACTAGCTAAAAATATAAAAAAAATAATAAATCTCACAAAAACTCCTTAAAATAAATGCAAGATTATATCTTTTAATAATTAAATTTAGGCTAAAAAGCCTAAATTTATGAAGTAGATTTTATTAAAATCTTTTACCAAATGTAACTGAGAGATTATAATTATCACTAGTTGTAGCAAACTCGCTACCAATGCCAAATTTAGCAAAATAACCACTATTAAAGGCGTATTCAGCTCCAACGCCAAGATTTAATCTATTTTTATCTAAGTGATATCTTTGACTAAATTTCTGCCCCTTAAAGTCATTAAATTGGGCACTAGCGTCCATATTGTAGCCATCTAGCATTCTTTCATAAATAATATAACCTGTATATCTGCTTTTTTCATCACTACCTTCATAGGCTAAATTTAATCCCATACCAACTGTGTATATATCGTGATTTATACTATCGTAATTTTTAGCAAATATACCACCACTTTCTTTAAAGCTCTCTTGATAAATTTTACCATAGCCTAGATATCCAAGCGGAGTAACAACAATACTATAATGTCTAAAATCCTTAGCCACGCCAAGTTGCAAGCTACTACTATAACTCTTATAATCGCTACTTAATGTATTAGCTACTGTACGCTCATTTTCATTAAATGAAACCATAAACGACCCGCCACTAAGGAGCTTAAAGCTCTCAAAATCGTGAGTATAGTTTAGTGCTATATCAAAATTTGAACTCTTAGCCGTTGCACCAATATCAAAATCTAGCTTTGAAAGGCTCGCTCCAATTCCATAAGCAATTAGTCCATTTGAGCCAATATGTTGAGCCAAATTCACACTTGCGCCACTTTGATATCCATCAAATCCATCGCCATTATAGCGTTTAAATGTAGGATTTATATACCAGTAATCTTTTGGCGTAGCAGAGTTAAGCCCTAGATCTATTATATAATCACTTGCTACTGAAGCTACTAACACTCCACTATCATATGGATTTTGATTATAAGCAAATAGTGTCGAAGTAGCTGGATTTAGACTAAAGAGCATATTATTTTGCATAAAGTTATTATGAGTTGAGCTTTGAATAGATGTCATATCGCCTATAGATCTACCCTCGATACGACTCATAGTAGATTTATAGTTTTCTTGGGTACTTGAATCTAATGTAGCAAAAAACTGCTGATACTGCGGATTTAGATCATTTCTACTTCTGATATCTCGCATAGTTTGACTAAGCTGTGCTGAATTTGAAGCATAAGCATCTGATCGTACAACTGGGGTTACGATTATAACGCCGCTGTTTGGCTTTTGAGTGTTTTGGCTTGGGTTATTTGGCGTGCTTGGGTTTTGCGAACCGCTTGAGCCGGTATTGCTAGGATTTAAATTTGAACTGCTTGAGCCGCTAGAACTACCAGCGCCGTTTTGTCCGCTTTGCGCTCCACCGCTTGAGCCTGAATTTGCTTCGCTGCTACCGGCGTTTGGCTGAGTTGGATTTGAACCGCTTGAGCCGTTATCAGCGCCATTTCCGCTAGTTGCGCTTCCGCCTTGGTTATTGTCTCCGCCAGTTGGATTTCCGCTATTTGTGCCATCGCTTAGGTTGCCGTTATCTCCGCTACTAGCTCCACCAGTTCCGCCGTTTGAGTCTCCGCCGCCACTGGTCGTTCCGCTACCTGTACTAGCTTCGCCTATTGTTGGAGCTGGTGGCGTTGGATTTGAATTTGGGTCTTTATTGATTGTAGATTTATCATTATCTAGTCTAACATCAAATTTAATACTATTATTACTTGCAACCAACACCTCATCAAATTCGCTTATATGATCGGCTAATTTGCCTAGATCAATTTTTACTTCTTTGTTGATAGTAAAGTATTTCTCTAATGGATTATATTCTAATTTGCCATCTTGTATATTAAAATTGTTGGCGATTAATTTTGAATTTTTATCATTGCCAAAATCTAGGATAAGTTTTGAATTTGTGCCTTTTTGAGTGTAAGTGCCATCAACTGTTAGATCTGTTAGGTCAGCATTGCCTGGGCGGACGGTTGAGCCGTCATTGGTTAAATTTTGCTTGATTACGCCGTTGCCACTTAGGGTTGAGCCGTTATTTACATAGACATTGCCAGCGATTTGGCCGCCTTTG
>NZ_JAGCNF010000144.1 GCF_017646085.1 Campylobacter sp.
GACACGCTATCTTGAGGGGGTAGTGCCGCTACGGTGTGCGAGTTCGAGTCTCGCTGATCGCACCACTTAGTAGATAATTTTATATTGTATCAATATTATTAGATGCGATTTATATTTAAGCTATAATAAAATAATAGTAGTAATTTAGATTAAAGCAATTAAAGTAGCAATATTGCTACTTTAATTTTTAATTTAATTTGTTAGCGGATTGCCGGCTTTATTGGCTTTATATTTTTTAGTTACTACACCTTTTGAATTAAATTCAAATACTGCTGTCTCATTTTTATTTCCAGCAAATGGAATATAACTAATGGCTTGATAGTCGTAATACCAAATTTCTCCTTTACCAAAGTTTTGTTTTCTAGGTGGATAGCCAATAACTCTTTCTACATCAGATTTTGTGCTTTTATTTAATTTAATTTGTTCCATAGCTTGAGGTTTTACCTCTGTCCCAGTAGTGTATGCACATCCACTTACAATAAGTGCAGTTATAATGGTTGCAAATAACTTTAACATTTTTACTCCTTAATTTTGTTGTTTCATCATTTTTTCAATTTTTTTGTCTGTTTTGTACTGACTAAGAGAGTAAATAGCCCATATAGAAGCAGGAAGCCATCCAATAAGTGTAAATTGCAATATTAGACATATAACTCCAGCAATCGGCCTACCGATGGTAAAAAATCCAAGCCACGGGATAATTAGACATAGTAAAAAACGCATATACACTCCTTTAATAAAATAAAAGTTGCTATTATCCATCATAATAAATAACTTATAAAATTTAATTAATATATTATATAAGTTGATTTTTGTATTTTATAGATATAATTTTAAAAAACTAGGCTAATTATGAAAATTATATTTTTACTTATTTTTTGTACTGTTTTTGCAGTGGCAAATTGTGATATTAATAGCGTTGCAAGTCTAGAACGTATAGGCGCTAAGATAGATATTAATAAGCCCATTATTGGGGCAAATTTAAGCCAGACTTATACACTAAAGGCCGGGCCATTAGCATCTAGTACCCAACTAGCTATAGCCGTAGAGGCGAGATTTGATACTTTAGTAAGTGTGAATTTTACTCAAGCAACTGCGGCAAATTTTGTTTATAAAATTAGTAATACCGCTCAAAATAATCAGCTCTTATGCAATCAACAAACAAAGATAAGCCAACACAAATCGCAAGATATAAAGCTAAAAAGTGGAGAATATTTACTTATAATCTTTGGTTCAGTTTTGGCTAGTGAGTATGAATTTGAAGCTAAGATAGTATTAGAACATATGATTAACTCTCAAACCCAAAATACTCTAGAAGCACAATTTAATAATATTTATACGCAAATTATTGGCCGTGAGTTTGAGCTAGATTTTAGTGTTAGCCAGCCAGTTAGTGATTTGGAGATTTTATTAAATGATAGTTTAGAAATTTATAAATCTACTACTTTTAATGGTGGAAAAATCCACTCAGTTATCCCAAATTTAGCTAATATAAATTATAAAAATTTATATTTTATCGCTAAATTTAAAAATCAAAAAGGTGAGAAAAAAGAGATAAAATCACCAAATTTTACCGCTAGACCTACTGGATTTAGATTAGAAAATATCCCAAATAACTTAAAGGGCGGGGCTAAATATACAAATTTTAGGCTTATTGCTTTAGATGATAATAGTATTAAGATTTCTGGATATAATGGACATTTTAGCGGTGATTTTATAACTCATACTTTGCAAAGTTGCGAAGCTAATATTGCTAATGAGATGATAGAATTTAAAGATGGTGTAGGGGTTATAACAACTCATACAGATTATTTTATATATCCTGAGATTGGGCTAGCTAGGATTAAATTTATTGATTCACAAAATATAGATAAAATCCGTAATGGCTGTATCTTAAATAGTGCTACAAACATACCAGATTCCCAGGGTAAAATCGGCTGTAATGCTGAAATTATCCAAGATATTGGTGAGTTTGCATTAGATAAAATTGTCCATGTAGGTAGCGAATTTGGCTCACAGTTTGGTCTATTTGGCACGATAGATGAGAATCTAAGCAAGATTCAATATGATAATTTTATGGGAGTTAAAACAAACTTAATATTTGAAGCACAGCTAGAAGATGGTAGCATAGCTAAGCTTTTTAGTGCTGGCTGCTACTCTTTTGATGTTAGTTTTGCTAACTCTAGCGCTTTAATTATGCATGCTATAGATAAACCAGCTAGTAAAAATCTAATATATCAAAGTGGTCAAAATATCTACACAATTAGTTTTGAAAGCTTTAAAAATGGAATTGGAGTGGCTGAAATAAAACTCTCAATGCCAAGGCAAAATCCACAAAATCCGCTAAAAATTGAACCAAATCAGATTGATACAAATTTAACTAATAAAATAAATTTAACGCAAAATATCTCAAATTCAATAAACCCATTATCAAATCTACAAACATCTGCTTATTTATACTATGCCAAGGCCTATGGGCAAAAGCTAATCCAAACCAAATCATACCCAGCAGTAGCCAAAATTTACTTAGCTATTTATTGCGATAACGTTTGTCAAAAAATAGCAAAAACTAGCAATGAGTATAGCGTAGTTTTAGATGAGAATATGAGCGAAGTAAGTGAACTTAAAGATTATTTTATATTTAAAGATTTTAATGCTACAGCAAATTTAATTGAGTTTAAAACCATACAAAATTATGCTAGTAATATAGCTAATGGAGTTATAGATGTTGTCATTAATGACGATAATCAGATTGAATTTGAGATTAAAAATACTCATTTTAAAGGGAGAGATTTTGTGTGGGTTAGACCTTTTAACGCTGGATTATGGGTTGGTAGTGGTGATCAAGGAGAGGTGTTAGGTATCAAAAAAAACCAAAATATCCGCTATAATCATACTATTGAGTGGTAGAAAATATTAAGTTTTTTTAAATACAATTAGCCAAATTTAGCCAAAAGGTACAAAATGAAAAGAGTAGTTATACTGCTAAATATGGGCGGAGTAGATGATCTAAGTCAAGTTAGGGTATTTTTAACCAATATGTTTAATGATCCATATATTTTAGGAATTAAAAATAGATATTTAAGAGCTTTTGTAGCGTGGATGATAACGATGATGAGGTTAAAGCCAGCTACACAAAACTATATTCAACTAGGCGGCAAGTCCGCTTTAGGCGATATAACACGCTCTTTGGTAGCTAAACTAAATACCAAATTTGGATTTGATAATCTAATTTTTGATTATGCTATGAACTATACACCGCCATTTGCGTCTGATACGCTTGCAAAATATAAAGATGCTGATGAAATAATACTTTTTCCACTATATCCTCATCATTCAGTTACTACAATTACATCAAGTTTAGACTCTGCTAAAAGGGCTATAGATAAGCTTGGAATTGGCGCTAAAATAAGCATTATAGATTATTTTTATAATAATGATAAATTCAATGATATTATTGTTAATGATATTATTAAAAGCCTTGGAGATACTAATGCTAAGCAGATTGATTTGATATTTTCAGCTCACTCTCTTCCGCAAAAAGTAATTGATAAAGGCGATTTATATGAGCGTCATCTAAAAGATCATTTAGAGATTTTAAAATCCAAATTAAATATTGCTAAATTAGAGTTTAATAGCATAAGTTTAGCCTATCAATCTCGTCTTGGGCCAGTAAAGTGGCTAGGGCCAAATTTAAGCGAAGTACTTCCAAATTTACCAAGCAAAAGAGCATTAATATATCCAATTAGCTTTTGTATTGATAATTCCGAGACAGATTTTGAATTAGCAGTAGAGTATAAGCATATTGCTAATGAGAGTAAATTTGAGTTTTATAAGGTTGTAAAGGCTCCAAATGATAGCGATGAATTTGCTCAATTCATCGCTAAAAGCGTCATTTAGCTCTATTTACAAAGTTCAGGATATTGGCGAAGCAGTAAAGTAAAGGCGTGTAGAACGCTTTGTGTTCTTATATAGTTGCGATCACCACTTAAAAGCAGTCTTAGTGAGGCTACATTATTTGCAGATGCAACTGCTATAAATACTGTACCTACTGGCTTTTGCGTGCTTCCGCCATCTGGGCCAGCTATTCCGCTAATAGCTATAGCATAATCAGCCACCCCTAATCCTAGCGCCCCGCTAGCCATAGCCTCAGCACACTGTGCACTAACAGCACCAAAACTATCTAAAATATCTTTATCCACACCTATCCAGCTATTTTTAATCTCATTAGAGTAGGTTACTAGCGAACCGCTAAAGGCTACGCTCACGCCTGGTATATTGCCAAGTGCTGCAGCACACATTCCTGCGGTACAAGATTCTGCAAAGGTGATCTTTTTATCATTTTGGATTAACTTTTTAGCCGTAAATTCGATAATATCATCAGCTGGAATTATTTTGCCAATAAATAAATTAGCAACGCTATCAATGAAGCTATCGATATGTCCATATTTACTAGTGCTCACTTTGACTTTAGTTAGGCCATCAATTATTGTAGTTAGGGTAATATTTACATTGTAGCTAGCAGTGAGTGGCTCAAGTAAAATTTGTGCGCTCTCTTTGTCAATATCGATAATATGAAAGATTTTAGATTGTTGGTCATCTTGAGTTAAAATCTCAGGTAGTTCTTTGATTGGTTCGGCTTTGATTAAATTTATTTGACAGTTATTTAGAGCTATTAAAAAGCTATTTTTGCTAAATTTAATCACTTGAGATGGCATAAGTGTTTCAAATTTAAGCTCAATCGTATCAGTTGTAAGTGTAGCTAAAATCCTACTAAGCGTATTAAATCCATTTTCATTAGCACAAATAGTAATATTATCATACTCTTTGGTAAAATTTTCTATATAAAATGGTAGTTCCTTATCATTGTTTTGAATGTAATAAACTGAAGCAAGAGCACCAAATTTTTCTTTATAAGATGTAAAAAAATAGTCTAAAAATGGGCGATTTATCTGCAAATCCTCGCCTAGGATTATGATTAAATTTTTCATATTTAAGCCTTTAGTAATTAAGTGTAAATTTAGTATAAAAACTATTTGTACTTTGAGTATTATAAAATGATAAATCTAGATATAAATTCTTATAAATTTTAGTATTTATATAGTAGCCTGTATTATACCGCTTGGTCTCATCTTGGTAAAGCATAGCTCCGATTTGTGTATTTTTAAGTAGCTTAGCACTAAGGTTTGTAGAGTGCATATAGGCTGTTGGAATATCAAGCGAGTCATCATAGGTGGTATTTAGTGAGTTTGTTAGTTTAAAAATATCTAAATTTAAATCATGTGATGCAGTATAAATACCATAAAAGTTATAATTTTTTGTATGAGTATTTACAGCTTGAAATATATTTATACTAAAATCCCTAGTTGTCCAGTGGTCAAATTTAATCGCTTCTATATTGATTAAATCAATACTATTTAAAATTTGGGTATTACTATGAAGCTCTTTATAATGTGATGTTAGTAGCTTACAAGTTTGAATATCAAATGGGCCTCTTGATAGCTTTGATGCTAGATTGACTGGAGTATTCTTCTGCGCAGCCTCAAAACCATTTAGCATCAAGCAAAGCAAATAAACCAAGATAATTAGCCTCAAATTTTATCCTTAATTTTTGTAATTCTACCAAGTTTTAAATTTGATTTTGATTAAAAGAGTAGAGTGAGAGCCAAAGCTCTCAGGTTTATTTCATCATAGATTTTGCTTTAGCAAGCACCATCGAATCAAATATTTCAAATAATCTAATAGAATATTCTTCAGAAGTTTTAAATTCTTTAATGATTACTGGAGAGTTATTTAAGAAATCTTTACTTGCAAGGTCGATTGCAGAATTGACATATTTATGCACCATACTATGCGGTTCAAGAATTTGACTAAACTCAGTAGTTGTACCAAAAATCTTTTTACCACGATCTTCATACCATTTACCAAGACGGCACATTGTATGGTCTGGCATCTGTTCAAAGTTTTTAGTGTAAATTTGATTATAGCCGTTTGTTTTAAATAGCATATGATCGATCTTAACAAGGCTTGTAAAGATATCATAAGATATGAGTCTTGCGTTATATTCTATATCTTTAGTATTGCTTACCAATAGATCAAATTTACTAATAAAGCCTTCAATATGTTTATTTGACTCAATTGAGATAGCCTCAACTTCTTCACTTTGAGCAAACATATCGCTAGCGTTTTGTTTTAGTAGATTGATATTCATCTCTACTTCTGCAGTTGCTTTTTGAGTTCTTTCAGCTAGTTTTCTAACTTCATCAGCAACAACAGCAAATCCACGACCATGCTCACCAGCACGAGCCGCTTCAATAGCAGCATTAAGCGCTAGAAGGTTTGTTTGATCTGAAATATCTTTGATTAAATTTATAACATTTGTAATCTCATCAACGCTTTTATGTAGGTTTTCAGCTGCTGTGCGTGTTTTATTGCTTGAGCTTGTGATCTCATTTAGAGATTCAATTAGTTTAGTGCTAGATTGATTTAGTTCAGCGATATTTCCTAAATTATCTTCAATTTTATTTATAGATGTTCTAGATAATTCTAGATTTTTTTCGATTCCTGATTGGATATTTATCGCATTTGCCTTTACACCTGCGATCATATCTTCAGCAATTGATGTGATGATATCGCACTCATTTAGGTTGCTTGGGCAGGTTGAGAGCTGCTTTAATTCAGCTCGAAGCTTGCTATTTTCTGCATTTGTAGCCTCTAACTCTTTTTTTAGAGCGACGATTTGTTCTTCATATTGAGCGATTTTTTTTGAACCAAACATATTTTTCCTTTTAATTTTTTAACTCTTTTAAACCTGCCAAAGCCACAAGCTATCTAATTATAGAGCTATTAGAGCTATTAGAGCTATTAGAGCTATTAGAGCTATTAGAGCTATTA
>NZ_JAGCNF010000145.1 GCF_017646085.1 Campylobacter sp.
ACTTGCATGTACGCTCATTATAGATATAGCATCATCGCTAATTCTATCTTGTTCACTCTCAAGCGCAAGCTCATTTAAAAACTCTTCTAAATCAAATTCAGGAGTGTTTAATATATGATCTTTTAGTAGTGCATAAAACTCATCTATATTAATTACTCTCTCAGTGCCATCTGGTAAGCTATTATAATATTCTTTAATCCCAAATGTAGAATCAAATCTGCTTATTAAATCATATGGGGCTAGAGTAGAAAGCTCTTTTATATTGTTTGCTAGCTCTATTAATGTTTGGCTTAGTTTTTTGCTTAATACATCTTCACTCGCTATGTATATTGCATTATATAACGAAGTTTTACTATCAAAGGCAAATTTTTCTAGTTTTGCTAAGCTTATCTTGCCTAGACCTCGTTTTGGACGATTGATAATACGAGTAAGTGAAAAATCATCATTTGGATTTAAAATCAGCCTTAGATAACTTATAATATCTTTTATCTCAGCTCTTTCATAGAATTTAACCCCACCAACCATTTTATATGGAATTCTAGCCTTATTTAACCCATCTTCTAAACTTCTTGATAGTGCATTGACTCTGTATAAAATTGCAATTTGACTAGCTGATACGCCATTTGCAAGAAGTTTATTTATCTTTGCGGCGATATTTTTAGCTTCTACATTTTCATCGTTATGTTCTAAAATTTCTATAGGATTTTCATCTGGTAGTTGGCTTACTAGATTTTTACCAAGTCTTGAGCGATTGTGATCTATTAGCTCATTGGCTGCTTTTAATATTGAAGGGGTAGAGCGATAATTAGTCTCTAATTTAATTAATTTAACATCATTGAATTGATCTTTAAAATTTAATATATTTTCTATTCTTGCGCCTCTCCAACCATATATACTTTGATCATCATCTCCTACTACTACTAAGTTTTGGTGATTATAACATAGCTGGCGAAGTAACTTGTATTGTAAATCATTAGTATCTTGATACTCATCAACCATTATATATTTGTATCTATCTGAAATTTGACTACTTAAAGTAGGGTTATTAGCTAAAATATTATATGTTAAGCATAAAAGATCATCAAAATCAACTAAATTATTACTCTTTAGATACTCCTCATATAGCTTATAAGCTTTAGCTATTTTTTCATAATTTGTCTTTGAGTATTGTGTATCTAGTTTAGAGTTATCCATTACAGCTTCAACGCTTAAAAGCATATTTTTATATTTTGAGATCTCATTTGCTATTATAGCAGTTTGGACTTCGCTCTCTATCTCTTTTATAATCTTTTTTTTATCATCAGTATCAATTATTATAAAGTTATTGCTTCTATCTAGTTCATTTATATGAAATTTTAAAAATAATAGGCCAAATTTATGAAATGTGCAAAGTAAAGGATTTGTATTATAATTGCCAAGCATAGCCATAGCACGCTGTTTCATAGTAGTGGCTGCTTTATTAGTAAATGTAAGCGTAAGAGTGTTTAGTGGATCTATGCCAACTTCACTTATTAAATAGGCTAGACGCGAAGTTATGGTTTTTGTTTTACCGCTTCCAGCTCCAGCTAAGATTAGCATTGGGCCATCTATATGAGTGGCGGCTATTTTTTGATTTTCATTAAGTGAATTTAATAAATTGTTCATAAATTACTCTTTTTTGTTAATAAAACTAAGATTATATCAAATTTTAACTTAATAATAATACGTGTTACAAAAAGTTACAGATCAATTATTAAATATTAATATAAGTAAAAATTATATAAAATTAAAATCTAGTTTAAGGATTAAATTAATAAAATTGAAAAAGTAAATTTACTAAAGGGGTTGTTTTGATAGATTTTAATAAGATATATACATTTATGACAATTGTTAAGGAAAAAAGTTTTTCAAAAGCTTCGGCAAATTTAGGCTTGTCTCAACCTGCTGTTACTTTACAGATTAAAAAACTTGAAGAAATGTTGCAAACTACGCTTTTAGTTAGGCGTAAAAATGGGATTGTTTTAACAAAAGAGGGGGATAGATTTTATAAATTATGTCTTAAATTTGAAGGAGCAATGTTTAGATTTAAAGAGGAAGCCCATAGGATAAAAGATGAGAAATTTAAAATCTCAGTAGCTACAAATTTACTTATCTCTCATGCAATTTTACCTTTTATGCTAGATAAAATTTGTGATGTTATAAATAGCGATTTAGATGTTAAAATTACTGATACAAATAATGATTTAGTCTCAAGTTTAGTAGATAAAAGATGTGATATTATAATGACTCAAGAGAGATTATATAATGATCATTTAATATTTAAAAAGCTATTTGAATATGAAATAATTTTAGTATCTAATAAAGTTCCAAATCAAAAAATAACCCCAGCAAATTTAAGCGAATTTAACTTTATCACCGATAGGACAAAGTCATTTTTAAAGGGATATTTTGAGCAATTTGGAGTAAATTACGATGATTTACATACTGTTTATACGCTAGATGGTGCTATTGCTACAAAATATGCAATGTTAAATAATAAATCTAAAGAGTATGTAGCATTTTTACCTAAATTTTTAGTTAAAAAGTTAATTGCAAATGGAACGCTATTTCAAGTAGAAATTGAAGGTGTTAAAATCACTAGACCGGTATTTATAGCTGGACTCAAAGAAAATGAGTCCATACTAGAAAAGATGAGCAAGGTGACTATTGACCTTTAAAAATATCTCTATTTTTAGGATTATTTAAGAATATTTGTTTTGAGCGTTCCTGTTTAGTTTTAGGATCGCTCGGACTAAATGTAGCAAAATTTATCAAAATCGGATTTTCATCTATACTAATTCTAATAATAGCACCAATTGGTATGCTTACTACGCTAGCAAAATTATCTGGCCCAAATCCGGCTTCAAATTTTATCTCATCTTTACTAATTTCAACGCTACTTAGCGAATATCCAGCTAGACTAAATAAAATAACAGATGGATTAAAGTTGGCCTTAATCTCTTGAGGTAGTTCTGGAGTAAAACTAACAAATTTTGTGCTAACTAATATATCAAATTGAGTATTTTTTTGCATTAGCAAATTTAGTAAATCATAAACATTTCTATGCATCATAGATGCAAACTCACTATCATTTAAGAGTTTTTCAAGCATTACTACTCTCCTTTTATAAACTCATCGACTAAATTTGCTACTTGAGCAATTCCTACACTCCAAAATTCCTCATCACTAATATCAAAACCAAACATTTCTACAAGCTCTTTTGGACTTTTACTTCCACCTAAACTTAAAAATTTTGTATAAATTTCTGTAAAATTTGTGCATTTGCCGCTCTTATATAACCCAAAAAGCGCAAGTACTAAAAGCTGAGCATATGAGTACGCATAGCAATAAAATGGCGAATGTATAAAATGGGGTATATAACTCCACCAAATTTTATAATAATCATTTAAAATTAGCGAATCGCCAAACATCTTTTTAGACTCTTCAAGCCAAATTCTATTTAATTCATCGCTACTTATTTCGCCATCAAACTCATGTACTCGTCTTTCAAAAGTAGTAAAATTAATCTGTCTATAAAGCGTGGCAAATATATCTTCAATCTTGCTAGCTAGTAGGGCAGTTCTTTGCTCTTTTGGTAGATTATTTTTGACATATTCAAATACTAGCATTTCGCAAAATACTGAGGCTGTCTCAGCTGTTGTAAGTGGGGTATGGGAGCTTAGATATCCTACGCTATAGCTTAAGTATTGATGAATACTATGTCCTAATTCATGTGCTAAAGTAAAAAGATCACGCCTTCTACCTGTGAAATTTAGCAGTACAAATGGATGCACATCGCTACTAGCAGAGTGGGAAAAGGCTCCAGCTTGTTTGTTTTTATCTGGATAAACATCACACCAATTTTCATTAAAAGCTCTTTTTGCCAAATCTCCAAAAAGTGGACTAAAGCTATTAAAGGCATCAATTACAATCTTCTTAGCCTCTTCATAACTTATCTGCTCATCGCCACCTAAAGGAGCATATCTATCATAGTCATATAGCTCATTAAAGCCTAAAATATCACGCTTTTTATTATAAAATTTCGCTACTAGATCAAAGCTATTTTCACTAGCTTTTATAAGTGCATCTACGCTTGGCTTTTCTATTTGATTGCTTAAGTGTCTACTAGACTCACCAAATTCATATCCACGCAATTCACAACTATTTTTTAGATCTGTTTTAATCATATTATAGATATAAGTTAGCAGGTGTTGCATCGGCTCTAGACCTTTGCTTAGTGAGTATGCAGCATCTTTTCTAATGCTTCTATCATCGCTACTAAGTTTAGATAAAATCTCTTCTTCTTTTAAGCTTTGCCCACGAAATTCAAATCTAGCTCTAGCCATACTCTCATCAAATAATCTACTAAATGCACTAGCTCCAGTATTTGCAGTTCTTAGCAGAATTCTCTCCTCTAAAAAACTTAACTGATGGGTTTTATTTTTAGCTAGATTTTGTAAGTAATAGCTAAATTTGGTACTATTTTCTATAAATTTATTTTGTAAATTATCGCTAAGTTCATTAAATTCAATCTCAAAAAATAGAATTTGCTCTTCGATCTTAGTACAAATCTCTTCATATTTAGCTAAAAATGCCCCTTGGCTTGTATCTTTAGCAAATGTTAGATACGCATAGCTCATAATCTTGCCAATATTAGCTAAAATTTGTTCATACTCATTTATAGCATTTTCAAATTCACTAGGACTTAATAAATTTAGATTTTTACTAAATTTAGCATTAAATTCATTAGCATTTTTTTGTAAATTTAAACAAAATGTATCTAGCTCATCACTACTAGCAAAAAATTTAGATAGATCCCATATCATAATCATATCTCCTTAGTATTGTTTGATATAATAGCAGTAAATAAAACATCTGTAGAGCTATTTAATGCAGTCTCTACCGAGTCTTGAATTACACCAATAATAAATCCTATGGCTACAACTTGCATAGCTATATCATTACTAATTCCAAATAAAGAACACGCAAGAGGTATAAGCATAAGCGAACCGCCAGCTACTCCACTAGCACCGCATGCGCCAATTGCTGCTATAATGCTAAGCAATAAGGCATTCCAAAATCCAACTTCAATCCCTAAGGTATAAACTGCACTAAGAGAAAGTACAGCTATAGTAACAGCTGCACCAGCCATATTGATAGTAGCTCCAAGAGGTATAGAGATAGAGTATAGATCTTCATTTAGTTCTAATTTTTTACATAAATTCATATTTACAGGAATATTTGCAGCACTACTTCTGGTAAAAAACGCCGTAATAGCACTCTCTTTTATGCATGTCATTATAAGTGGATATGGATTTTTTTTAGTTACTACAAAAGCGATAATAGCATTTATTACAAAAGCAACAAACAGCATAGTCCCCACAAGTACCAATAAAAGTTTTGCATACCCACCAAGTGCGGCAAATCCAGTCTGAGCCACGCTAATACTTACAAGACCAAATATGCCAAATGGAGCAAGACGGATAACAAATTTAACTACTCTTGTAATTGCTTCACTAATATCTTTAAATACTTTTTTTGTCTCATTGCTACAATGTCTAAGAGCTAAACCAGTTGCAATAGCCCAAGCTAAAATACCAATATAATTACCAGTTGCAATAGCATTTAAAGGATTATCTACAATCTTATATACTAAATCTTTTAATACCACTGCTATATTACTAGGTGCTGCACTCATAGCTACTGATGTATTTTGTAGTACTAAAGAAGTAGGAAAGATAAAACTAACACACACAGCAGCTAAAGAGGCTAAAAATGTACCAATTAGATATAATACTATTATATTTTTCATTCCATTAGCACGGCCAAATTCTTTAAGCACTATAGAGGCACTTACTAGTACAAATACCAAAACAGGTGCCACAGCTTTTAGCGCACCTACAAAAAGAGAACCTAAAATAGCTGCAAAATCGGTTAAATTCGAAGCAAATACATTGCCACTATGAGCCATAAATCCTAAAGCTCCACCAAGAACAATACCAACTAAAATTTGAATTATCAAATTTCCGTCTTTATATCGCTGAGTAATATGTCTAATCATTAAAATCCTTTTGAATTAATAAAAGCTAATATTATATTTGAAATTCAATTAAATTTGGCTTTATAAAACCTTAAAAAATACACTAAATTTTTAACTTAATTTTATGTTGTTCTAAATATAATAAGCTACAAATTATTTTATATTTGTCATATTATTTATATTGTTAATTATTTGAATATAGATTAACCTTATTAAAAAGATATCCAAATCATTGCTACTATTAAATTTAGGGTATAAAATTAATATATAATTTACAAAATTATGCTAGAATTGCGCCCAAAAATCAAGTATAGTAAGGAAAAATATGTATCTATTTACAAGTGAAGTTGTAAGCCCAGGACATCCAGATAAGTGCGCTGATATCATAGCTGATAGCATTGTTGATGCAATACTATCACAAGATTCAAAAGCAAGAGTAGCTAGCGAGGTTTTTGTCGCTGGAAAGCATATTGTAATTGGCGGCGAAGTCAACTCAAGTGTAAATTTAAGTCATCACGAGTATAGAACCATAGTAAAATCAGCCTTGGCAAAGATAGGCTATAACGGTAATCCACATTTTAGCAAAGCCCAATGTCTTCACCCAGATGATATTGAAGTAGATGTATTTTTAAATCAACAAAGCCCAGATATAAATCAAGGAGTAGATCAAAGCAGCGGCGAGATCGGCGCTGGGGACCAAGGGATTATGTTTGGTTTTGCTTCTAATGAAACAAGCAATCTTATGCCAGCAGCAATCACATACGCTAGAATGATTTGTGATAGAGTTTATGATTATGCACTTAAAAATCCTGATAAATTAGGCGTAGATATCAAAACTCAAGTCACAGTAGATTATGGTAGCAAGGCTAATTTTGAAAATTGTCAGCCTGAGAAAATTCATACCATAGTA
>NZ_JAGCNF010000146.1 GCF_017646085.1 Campylobacter sp.
AAAATCTAGTCCAGCTTCTAGCCATTTTCTAAGCTCGTCTTTAATTTCTTCCCTTGGAGTTAGTTTTTCTTCTACTAGTATTTTGGCTTGTGATAAAATTTCAGACATTTGAGCTTGTTGAAAATTAAAATTTAATTCAATAGCTTCTTTTGATTCATCTCTTAATCTATTGCTATTGATTTGTAATTGTTCGTCATTGAGTATATTACTATCTAAATTCTCTAATGTTATATTTTCAATTTCATCTTTTACTTTTCTTATATTATAATTTTGCTCTTCCAATAAATAAAATTTTTTGATTTCTTTAGCTATCTCGCTTAATTTGTTGTCTTGATTGAGCTTTTCTTTACTTTTTTCTTTTTCTTTAATTTGTTGTGTTGTGTATTCTATATCACCTTCTAAACCACTTGCTATAATATTATTTTTGGGATCTGATTTTTTACCTATTTTGTTTTCTAATTCTTTAATTTCTCGAAAAATTTTATCATTATGTTCGCCCAAAATTGCGCTTTGAAACGACAAAATACTTCCGGAATTTTCGCCATTTATCAAAAAATTAAGATTTTTATTTACAAAATCTCTATTATAAACCCTAACTTCAAAATCTGCATTTTCTATATCAGTCTCTGAAAAATAATTATCACTATTTATTTGAATTTTAAATTTTATATCATCATAACCTTGTGGTAATTCTTTTGTTTCAAAACTTCTAATGATCCTAGATAGTGTAGTTTTACCTGCCCCATTGTGACCATATATGATATTTATCTTATCAAATTCATTTAATTTCCCAAATTCATTTAATTCACAATTAAAATTTTTATAGGTTGCACAATTTATATGATTAAATTTTTTTAACATAATTACCCTTTATTTTACGTCTCTAAGGTTTGATTTAATTCTACTAGTAAATTCTCAAAGTTATCAAAAAGCGTTTTAGCTTTAAAAATTCCACCCTTATCACCCAAAAAGTTCTGTATGTCTGCTAAATCAAGATAAGAATTGCTTATTATATAGTCTTTTATAAGCTCTAAAAATTCGTTTTGTTTTTCATTAAATATTATGCCCTTGTTCTTTTGTCTGCCTTTCCATAGTTCAAATCTAGAATTTGCTATGCTGCTAAACTCCCTAAGCTCATCATCAAAACCTAGAGCAAATTTGACTAATTGTATGATATTTGTAAGACGCTCCACAGTACTTTTGGCGTTATTTTTCACTTTGTCTGGTTTGATTAAAGCGTAAGAATTCCATATTTGAAAGCTATCTAGATTGTTAGATTTTAGCTTGTCGTTTAGTTCGTTTATTAACTCATAAGTAAGTTTTCTATTTTTATAATCTTTATTATAGATTATGCTTAGAGCCGTGATCTCATCTTTATTTTCATTGATAAAATCATTAAAATTTGCGATTATTTCATTTGCTTTGTTTTTATTGAATTCCGCATTTATTACAGTATCTGGTGAAATATCATCTATATAGAGTTTTGATTTTTGCGATAGATCTAGTAACATTTTACGAAATATAGGCTTATTAAATGGTTTTAAAACTTCATCTTTTTTGGCTATGATTTCATCATTGTTTAAGTTTTGTGTAAGATCTACATCTAAGGTATCTAAAATATCACTAGCGAGTTGCCCTAGTGTTTTTGAATCTAGTATTTTTGAAATTTGAGTTTTGTCATCATCGCTGATATTGGCTTCTATTCGTGCTAGGCGTCCAGCAAGGCTAGAGAGTGTATTATCACTAGTATCGCCATTAGCAACATTTTCTAAGATTTTAGCTAGACTTATACCTTTTTTGCGTTCAAGTGGTGCTGAAATTGTTTTTTTGCTTTCGCTTACACCTACGGCATCTATGAGATAGAATTTATCTTTACTTTTAGCATTTGGTGTGATAGTTTGTAAATCATTAGGGTTTATGGTGCGAACGCCTCTACCCTTCATCTGTTCGTAATACAAAGATGACTTTACATCACGCATAAAAATCACCACTTCAAGTGGCTTAATATCTGTACCTGTAGCTATCATATCTACAGTAACTGCTATGCGAAAAGTTGGGTCTGTTTTAAAGGCTTTTATTAGTTCTTCTGGTTTTGCGTTGCCGATATTATATGTAATTTTTTTGCAAAAATCATTACCTTGGGCAAAAACTTCTCTAGTTATGCGAGTGATATTTTCAGCGTGATTATCATCTTTAGCAAATATAAGAGTTTTTGGTACAAAGCTAGGCTCACGCTCTGGATAAAGCTCGGTAAAAATAGCATTCTTGTAGCATTCTAAAATAGTTTGAATTTGATTTATAGATACTACGGAGCGATCTAGGTCTGTTTTTTGATATTCTAAATTTTCATCTAGGCTTTCATAGTATTTCAATCTAGTTTTTTTGTCCATCACAGGCACTGAAAAGCCTTTTTGAATAGTGTTTCCGTATTCGCTGATTTGAGTTTTGATGCGAAAAATTTCACAATCAACATTTATACCATCTATAATAGAGCGCTCTAGCGGGTATTGGCTAACTAAATTCGCACCAAAATATCCTAAAGTCTGCTTAGATGGAGTAGCAGTAAGTCCGATGATAAAGGCGTCAAAATACTCTAAAACCTGTCTCCACTCGCCATAAATACTTCTATGGCATTCATCAACTACGATAAAATCAAAACTCTCAATAGGGATATTTGGATTATAGCTTACTATTCGTTCGCTCTTATTTTCGCTTTTATAGTTTTCATAGGCTGAAATTTCTTCATCTTTTTCATCATAGTATTCATCGCCACTAAGCATAGAATACATACGCTGAATAGTGGTGATAACGACTTTTGCATCTTTGTCTATGGTATTTGTATTAAGATGTTGAGTTATATAAACTTCACTAAATTTGCGATTTTCATCATTTAGGTGAAAATTTTCAAATTCATTTTTGGTTTGTTTGCCAAGATTGTTTCTATCTACTAAAAATAACACTCTTTTTGCACCACCAAATTTAATAAGGCGATAGATAAAATTACATGCTGTAAAAGTTTTGCCAGAACCGGTTGCCATTTGGATTAAGGCTCTTGGTTTATAATTTTTAAGGGAGTTTTCTAGTGAATTTATGGCATCAAATTGACACTTTCTAAGGTTTGCCATTTTTAGGCTCGGCATAGATAAAATTCTATTTCTTAAAGTATCTTCTCTGAGAATTTTTGCTAAAAAATCAGGGCGATAGAATGCAAAAATTCGTCTAGAACGGCTTTTTGTATCACGCAAATCAGTAAAATAAATCTCAGTACCATTGCTTTCAAATAAAAATGGCAACTCATTATCCATATGAGTGCGGACATTTGTAGGTAAATTTTTAGCATAATGACGCGATTGATTTTCTACACCGCTTAGACTAAGACCAGCTTTTTTAGCTTCTATAACGCCGCAAGCTTTGCCATCTATAAAGATAAGATAATCAGCAAAACTACCATCACTCATAGCAAACTCACGAACTACAACGCCAAGATTTGCGGTGCGATCAAACTCATCTCTATTTTGCACGATAAACCCAGCTTTAATAAGTAAGGTATCAATATTTTGTCTAGATTTTTGCTCTGGTGTCATTTAAATTTCCTATAAATTTAACTTAACTCAATAGAGTTTTTAATTTTTTATTTTGCAATAGCTCTTATTAATTTTAATAAACTTTGATAGATATTTTTCTATTTTATTGAATCTAAATTCACGCTTTACTTTGCAATGCTAAGTGCAATAAAAATTATCTCTTTTTATACCTTTAAACTTGCTTAATTTGTATTAAATACAATTTTAAAAAGTTTTAAGTTTTATTGTAGCTATAATTTATTAAAAATTCATTTACGCCTTTTTTATATCTAGTAGCTTTGGTAATAGTTGGCTCTATGTAGTATTTTGCTAAATGCGTAATCTATAATTTTATATATAGTTATATTGCTCACAGCAAATTTGCGATAAAGCCAATAAATATAAGATTTCTTTACTTTGTTACCATTAAATTAAAATAATTAAAATAAGGCGATAACAAAAAAATAAAAGATAGTTAAATATGTTTTAAAGTGAGTTTTAAATATTTAAAAAAGTGTTAAAAATGGTGCCTAGGGGGAGACTTGAACTCCCGACCTCCGGCTTATGAGACCAGCGCTCTAACCAGCTGAGCTACCGAGGCACAATAGCGTTAAATGGTGGCTCTAACAGGACTTGAACCTGTGACCTCCACCATGTCAAGGTG
>NZ_JAGCNF010000147.1 GCF_017646085.1 Campylobacter sp.
GTATTGAAGAGACATTAGCTAGGTATAAAAAGGATTTACAAAAATTAAATTCAGCCTACGATAGTGAAAAATTAGAAAATAGTAGTCTTAAAAAGTTATTTGCAGTTATATGATTTGGAGTGAAACCACTCCAAATTTACTCATAAAGTACAGTTGATAGATATCTCTCACCAGTATCGCATAGAATAGTAACGATTGTTTTACCTGGATTTTCTTTTGCTATTTGGCTAGCTGCGTAAATATTTGCTCCACTTGAAATACCTACTAGTAGGCCCTCATTTTGAGCTAGGGATTTAGCTGTGGCAATTGCATCTTCATTAGATACGGTAAAGAACTCATCTATAATATCTTTATTTAAATTCTTTGGTATAAAGTTTGCACCAATTCCTTGAATCATATGTGGACCAGCTTCACCTTTGCTTAAAAGTGGTGATTTGGCTGGTTCTACAGCAATGACCTTAATATTTGGATTTTTAGATTTTAATATTTCACCTACGCCGCTTACTGTCCCACCAGTGCCAAATCCAGCTATAAATATATCTACTTTTCCATCAGTATCATTCCAGATTTCAAGCGCTGTTGTTCTTTTATGCATATCTGGATTGGCCTGGTTGTCAAATTGGCTTGGAATAAAGCTATTTGGAATCTCTTTAGCAAGTCTTTGAGCTTCATCTACTGCGCCTTGCATGCCATATTTTGGATCGGTTAGTACTAATTGAGCGCCAAATGCTTTTAGTAGTTTTTGGCGCTCAATACTCATTGAACTTGGCATAGTTAAGATAATTTTTAGCCCACGTTCAGCTGCTATCATTGCTAATCCTACACCAGTGTTGCCACTTGTTGGTTCAATAATTGTAGTGTTTGTATCTATTTTATTAGTTGCAATTGCATTTTCTATCATATTTAGCGCAATTCTATCTTTGACAGAGTGGCTAGGATTTAGAAATTCGCATTTAGCTAAAATATTAGCTTCAGTGCCAAATTTATTTATCTTTATAAGCGGAGTGTTGCCGATTAATTCGCTTACACTATTTGCAATTTTCATATTTCTTCCTTAAATTACATAGTTTAGATATTTGCCAGCTTGTTCTGAATCAATTTTTATACTACTTAGCGGCTGGGTAAATAGCTCTTTTAGCTTTTTGTCATACTCATTAAAAAATACACCATATGGACTATCTCTTAATTCTGTGCTAACTAAATTAAATTCATTTTCCAAGCTATTAAATATATCAAAAAGAGTTATCTCATCTAATGCCTTGCTTAGATAATATCCTCCTTTTATCCCTTTTATACTACTTACTATACCATCTTTTCGTAGGTTATTTAATAGTTGTTCAAGATAATTTTTAGAGATATTTGTAACAAGTGAGATATCTTTTAGGGAGACAGGATTTGTCCTATCTCCTTTTGATATTTCAATAATTGCCATTAAGCCATATACACCTTTTGTGGTCAGTAGACTCATTTTAATGCTTCTTTTAAGTCATTGATTAGATCATCTGCATTTTCTAGACCAATACTTAGACGAATCAGTCCTGGACTAATGCCAGCAGCTGCTAGTTCGTCAGCTGGAAGTTGCTGATGGGTTGTGCTAGCTGGATGAGTAATTATAGATTTACTATCACCAATATTTACTACTACGCTAAAGATTTTAACACTATCAAGTATATTTTTAGCAGTTTCAAAGTCATCTACTTCAAAACTTAAAAGACCACTAGCTAACCCATCTGTGAAATTTGCTTTTACATAATTATTTAGTTTTGAACTTTTTAATCCTGGGTAGTTTACAGATTTTACCTTAGGATGTGATTCTAAAAATTCAGCTACTTTTAAAGCATTTTTAGAATGTTCTTTAACTCTGATGCTTAGAGTTTCTAATCCTTGTATTAACTGCCAAGCATTAAATGCTGATAGTGTAGCACCAATATCTCTTAGTAGGCTTAGACGAATTCTAAGAGTATATATATCAAATGCACCGGCTAAGTCAGCATAAACTAGGCCATGATAACTCTCATCAGCTGTATTAAAGTGATCATATCTTTTATTGCCTACTAGTTTTTTATTTAGTTGCTCGCCAGCTACGATTGCGCCAGCTACACTAAGACCTTGACCGCTGATATATTTGCTAGCGCTGTGAACTACTACGTCTACACCTTTTTTTATAGGGTTAAATAAAATTGCAGTTGCAACTGTGTTATCAGCTACTGTGACAACTCCATGTTTGTCAGCTATTTGAACTATTTTCTCTACATTTGCGATTGCAATTTGTGGGTTTGATAGAGTTTCAAAAAATATCGCTTTTGTATTATCATCTATTAACTCTTCTAGATCCTCTACACTCTCAGAGTCAAAAATTTTAGCTGTAATGCCAAATCTTTTAATAGTATGAGTAAGAAGTGTTGTAGCTCCACCATAAATTTTTTTAGCCACTATAATATTATCACCAGCTTGAGCTAAATTTGCAATAGCAAAAAATATCGCAGCTTGACCGCTTGAAGTACTAATTCCAGCTTTTCCGCCCTCAAGTGCTGCTATACGAGATTCAAATACATCAAGGGTTGGATTAGTAAGGCGTGAATAGATAGGTCCAAGCTCTTTTAATGTAAATCTGTTTGCTGCAGTCTGTGCATTACCAAAATCATAGGCTGTACTTTGATAGATAGGCACTGCCATAGCTCCTGTGCCAACTTTTGTATCATATCCATAATGCGTTGCTAAAGTTTCCTTTTGCATTTTATCTCCTTTTAATTGATTTATGAGCGAATTGTAACATAAAATTTGAGTAATGTCAAGTAAATAAATAAAAAATATATATATTTATAAATTTATACTATTTAATATCGGTAAAAACGATATTTAAAAAATATAGTATATTAATATATTTATTTTACATATATTGATTATCTAGCCTTATTAGATTGGTTTTATTTTTTTTTTTTTTTATTTTATGTATAATACCGCTCAAAATATTTTAGAAAGTAGGGGATTTAATGAAATTTTGCACAAAATGCGTAATGCCAGAGACTAAACCAAATTTGCATTTTGACCAAGATGGAGTCTGTGATGCTTGTAGATCTCAAGAGAATAAAAATATAGATATTGATTGGAGTAGCAGAAAGGCTGAGTTTTTAGAGCTTATTAAAAAATATAAAAAACATCCAATATATGATTGTGTTATTGGAGTAAGCGGTGGTAAGGACTCTACATTTCAGGTATTAACTATGTTAAATTTAGGACTTAATCCGCTTTGTGTATGTTTTGAACCTACAATTCCAACCAAGATAGGACGTAAGAATTTAGAAAATTTAAACAATATAGGCGTAGATATAATCCATATCAAAAGAGATCCAATAGTATATAAAAAACTTGCAAAAGAGGCTTTTAAAAGAACTGGAGATAACGAGTGGCAAAATCATCTTGGAATATTTACTTGCGTGCCAAGAATCGCTGTAAATTTTGGAATTCCATTAATTATTTGGGGTGAGAGTCCTCAGCTTGAATATGGCGGTCCAGCTTCATCAAAAGATAATAATATCTTAGATAAAAATTGGCTTGATAAATTTGGTGGGCTTTTAGGAAATAGTATAGATGATATGATAGGAGTTGATGGGCTTGATGAAAAAGATATATATTTTTATACATATTCAAGTGATGAAGAGCTAAAACGAGTAAATGTTACTGGACTATTTTTAGGCTATTATTTTAAGTGGGATTATAAAGAAAATTTGAGAATTTCTCAAGAAAATGGTTTTAGGTGTGCTGATAGGCCAGTGGAGACTACATATGAAAATTTTGAAAATTTAGATTGTTATTCTAACCATCTTCATGATTATTTGAAATATTGCAAATATGGCTTTGGAAGAGCTACTGATAATGCTTGTACTGATATTAGACTAGGATATATAAGCAGAGACGAGGGTGTAAGACTAGTGCATAAATACGATGGTAAACCGCCTAAAAAGGCTATTAAAAAATATCTTGAGTATAGTGGGTTTAGTGCTGATGAGTTTTGGGAAATTGTAGATTCATTTACTAATAAAGATATATTTAAATGTGATGAAAATGGCAAATTCTTACATGATATAGATGGCTCACTTATTCGTAAAGAAAATACTATACTAAAATAAGATACAAAATTAGGGTTATTTTTAACCCTAAATAATTCAAATTCAATTAAAACTATATAAACAAAATATCAAATCTTAAGCATATTTTGGCTAAAATAGGCCATTTTATTTAAGGGAGTAAGTATGAAGGCAAAAGATGTTAAAAAGGTAGTTCTAGCCTATAGCGGTGGACTTGATACAAGTATAATTTTAAAATGGTTACAAGATGAATATAATTGCGAAGTTGTTACATTTACTGCTGATATCGGTCAAGGTGAAGAGGTAGAACCAGCTCGCGCAAAGGCTATTAGCCTTGGAATTAAGCCTGAGAATATCTTTATTGAGGATCTTAGAGAAGAGTTTGTGCGTGATTTTGTCTTTCCTATGTTTAGGGCAAATGCTATATATGAGGGCGAATATCTGCTAGGCACATCTATTGCTAGGCCGCTAATTGCAAAAAGATTAGTTGAAATTGCAAATAAAACAGTTTCTGATTGTATTAGTCACTGTGCAACTGGCAAGGGCAATGACCAGGTTCGATTTGAAATTGGTGCGTATGCATTAAATCCAAATATCAAGGTAATTGCTCCATGGAGAGAGTGGGATTTAGATAGTCGTGAAAAACTTCTAGCTTACGCTGCAAAACATGGTATAGATATTAGTAAGAAAAAAGGTAAATCGCCATACTCAATGGATGCAAATTTACTTCATATCTCATATGAAGGTTTAGTATTAGAAGATCCAAATAACGCTCCAGAAGATGATATGTGGAGATGGTCAGTAAGTCCTAAAGATGCTCCAAATGAGAGTGAAATAATAGAAATTACATATAAAAATGGTGACCCAGTAGCGCTAAATGGCAAAGAGTTAAAAGCCCATGAGATGCTAGAAGAGTTAAATCGTTTAGGTGCTAAGCATGGTATTGGTAGGCTTGATATAGTAGAAAATCGTTATGTAGGTATGAAAAGCCGTGGTTGCTATGAGACTCCAGGCGGTACAATTATGCTAAAAGCACATAGGGCTATTGAGAGCATAACTTTAGATAGAGAAGCTGCTCACTTAAAAGATGAATTAATGCCAAGATATGCAAAATTAATATATAATGGCTATTGGTTCTCTCCAGAAAGAAAGATGCTTCAAGCTGCAATCGATGAAAGTCAAAAAAATGTAAATGGCACAGTAAGAGTAGAGTTATACAAAGGCAATGTAATGGTAATTGGCAGAGATAGTAAAAGCGATAATCTATTCAATGAAGCGTATTGTACATTTGAAGAAGATAGTGTATACGATCAAAAAGATGCAAATGGCTTTATTAAATTAAATGCTCTTCGCTTTATCATTGCTGGTAAAAATGGTAGAAAAATTAACTAATAGATTTGAGTCTGCTAAGCTATGAAGTATAAATTAGATTGTAAAGATAATTTTCAAAGTTCTATGCTTTTTTGGCTTGGTAGGTTTGTAAAGTATAAGTTAAATTCTCTATCAAATAAAGAATTAAAAGATCCTAAAGCCTTAGCTAGTATCAATTTAGCTCTATCAAAGGATATAAATAATATTGATGAGCTTGATATTTTAGCAAAGGCTGCTAGAAATGCAGGATTAACAGGGATAAATACATATTTTAACCCGCTGAAAAAAATTTACGAAACACTATGTTATTATGAATTAGAAAGTATTACACAGATTGATGAGGATTTAATCAGTGAGGTGTTAGCTAGTTGTACTGGCTCACTAAGCGATGCAAGCAAGAAAAACTATAGAATAGCAGCTATAAATTTCTTTGGCTATTTAAGTAAGCAAAATGAAGAAGATGGAAAATCTCATATATTTGATATTGAGCTTAAAAATTGGGGTGGAATTAGAGGGCGTAAAGGTGAGAAACTACCTGAATTTATGGGCGAAGATGAAGTAAAGAGATTTATAACTGCTATTGATACTGCTGAATTTAAAAGTAATAGCAATAGAAATAAATTAATTATCAAAATTATAATTTTTACTGGAATTCGTGTTAGCGAAGCGATAAATTTAAAACGCAAAGATATTAGTCAAGAGGGTGATTTATATATAATTAGAATCCGTGGTAAGGGAAATAAATACCGAGTTGTAATGGTAAAAAGTCATTTGATAGATGAGCACTTAAATGCTATGGAGATAAATTATATAAATCAAGATGGGTATATTTTTGTTAATCGAAATGGTGAGCGCCTTACTCAAGCTTATATTAGCCGAATTGTAGAGCAGATTTTATTTCAAGCTGGAATTCGTAAAGGTAAAAATGGCGCACATATGCTTAGGCATACCTTTGCTACGATGCTTTATAAGAAGCAAAAAGATTTAGTTTTAGTCCAAGAGGCCTTAGGTCACGCTAGTTTAGATACCTCTAGGATTTACACTCACTTTGATAGTGATAAGCTCAAGCTGGCTGCAAAAGTTGCTGAAGAGTTAAATGATTAGGAGAGCTAAATGTATGAGGTAGATTCTAGGCTATTTTATGCTTGTATTGTGCTGATTGCTATTGGAATGATATTTTCGCTCTCATTGCCAGCTTTTACTGTACTTTATTATGATTATTCTAGTTATCACTTTTTCCTTAGACAATTTGTGGTTGGATTTGTGGGGATTTTTATTATGTGGAAGCTCTCACAAATAGACCCAGATAAGCGTTGTATTGGTTCGCTTACAACATTTGAAGTAATTGGTTTTACGCTATTTTTTGGTTCATTTTTAGCAATGATTGTGATGCAGTTTTTACCCGCATCGCTTGTACCAGTTACTGGTGGGGCAAAGCGTTGGATACGGCTTGGTCCAATTTCTCTCTCTCCGGTTGAATTTTTTAAAATCGGTTTTGTGTTTTTTTTAGCATGGAGTTTTACACGCAAACTAGATCACAATAAAAAGCGTTTAAAAGACGAATTTGTCTTACTTTTTCCATATTTTATTTTATTTGCTATTGCGGTATTTTTGATTGCAATTTTACAAAAAGATTTAGGTCAGGTGGTTGTATTAGCGCTTACATTAATAATATTAGCTACATTTGCAGGAACAAGTAAGAGATTTTTTGGTCTTTTTGGCGTAGCTGGAATAGTTTTGGTATTTTTTGCTATTATTACTCAAGAGCATAGAATTAGGCGTTTTCAGTCATGGTGGGTTACTAATCAAGACTTTTTCTTATCATTTTTTCCAGCTAGTATGGCTAATATATTACGAGTTAGTGGAGCAGAGGAGCCTTATCAGATTGGTCACTCGTTAAATTCGATTTATCATGGTGGATTTTTTGGCGTTGGACTAGGAAATGGTACATTTAAGCTTGGATTTTTAAGTGAGGTTCACACAGATTTTGTACTTGCTGGAATTGCTGAAGAGCTTGGGTTTATTGGTATTTTTTGTATTACTTTGATGATGATTTATGTAATTTTTAGAATACTTAAGATCTCTTCAAGAAACAAAAATAGAGTATATCATCTATTTGGGCTAGGTGTTGGTACGATTATTACTATGGCATTTTTGATTAATTCATATGGTATTACATCAATTACACCAATTAAAGGGATTGCTGTTCCGTTTTTAAGTTATGGCGGTAGCTCTATTTTAGCACTTTGTGTAGGAATTGGAATGGTACTTATGATTAGTAAAAAGGCAGATTTATCATGATTGCTATAACTGGTGGTGGAACTGGCGGGCATTTAGCTATTGCTAGAGCGCTTGGACGTGAGCTAAATTTGCGTGGCCTTAAAGCTATTTTCATTGGTTCAAGTAGCGGGCAAGATAGAATGTGGTTTGAAGATTCAGATATATTTGAAGCTTGCTATTTTTTAGATAGTAGCGGTGTAGTAAATAAACGTGGATTTGGCAAGGTAGTATCTTTAGTTAATATTTTAAATTTAGCATTTAAATGTAAGCATATTTTTGATACTCATGGCATTAAAATGATAATTAGCGTAGGCGGATATAGTGCAGCACCTGCGGCTATTGGAGCGATTATATATAATAAAAGACTATATATTCACGAGCAAAATGCAATAATTGGTAGATTAAA
>NZ_JAGCNF010000148.1 GCF_017646085.1 Campylobacter sp.
CATTAGATAGACAACTGGTACAATTGTCGGATATTTTTTAAGTTTTCTAAATATATGCTTTCTAATAACTTGACGAATTTGGTTTTCTAATGCTCTTTGGTCATTTAGCATATCATCTTTGACATTAGTTAAAAATTGTAGTAATAACTCTTCAAGCTCTTTACTTAGGCTTCTTGTATGTCTTTCACTTACTAATCCATAGCTAATTACTCTATTATGAATTAGAGTTTTAGCATTTTTATCGATTTGTGAAATGATGGTAACAACTCCGGCCTCAGCTAACTTTTGACGATCAATTACTACATCATCAGCAATTTGCTTATTAATTTGATTATCTATAAATACCTTACCAGTTTTAACCGTTTTTACTCTTTTGATATGGCGTTGGCATACTTCAACTTGATCTCCATCGCTCATTAAATATATATTTCTCTCATCGATACCACAGCTCATCGCAGTCTCTTTATGTTTTACGATATGATTATACTCTCCATGAACTGGTAAGAAAAATTTAGGTTTAATAAGTCTTAGCATAAGCTTTTGCTCCTCTTGAGCCGCATGGCCGCTGACATGAATCTCACTAAAATCTTGATGAGCTACATTTGCTCCACTTTTAAGCAAGAAATTTAAAATCGTAGATACGCTAGTTTCATTTCCAGGAATTGCTTTTGAACTAATAATAACTTGATCTGTAGGCTTGATTTTAATATATTTATGCTCATCAGTAGCCATTCTATATAATGCGCTCATTGTCTCACCTTGACTTCCAGTAGTTACAATTAAAACTTCATTATCTGGATATTTGCTTACCTCATTTGCATCTATGAATATTTTACGATCTAAATTTACATATCCAAGCTCAATAGCTGTCCATAGATTGCGCTCCATACTTCTGCCTATTACGCAAACTTTTCTACCATGTTTTATACCACGCTCAATGGCTTGATATACTCTATGGATATTTGAACTAAATGTGCTCATAATCACTCTACCCTTAGCCGAAGCAAAGATAGAATCAAAAGTCTTTCCAACGCTACTTTCACTCTTTGTAATGCCATCTTTATAGCTATTTGTTGAATCGCTTAAAAGACATAAAACACCCTTTTCACCATAATAAGCAAGACGATTTAAATCAGTTGGATATCCATCAATTGGGGTATGATCTATCTTGAAATCTCCTGTATGAATGATTGTACCGGCTTTTGTCGTGATAGCTAACGCACTTGCATCGATAATAGAGTGCGTGATATGAATTAATTCAAACTCAAAATCTCCAAGCTCATAGACCTTTCTTTTTTCAATTGGGCGAAAGTAGCTTCTAAATGATTTTAATCCATGCTCTTCAAATTTATTGCTAATCATACCTAATGGAAGCGGAGTAGCATAAATTGGAAATTGAAATTCTTTGAAAAAATATGGCACAGCGCCAATATGATCTTCATGAGCATGAGTTATGATGATACCTCTGATTTTGTTTTTTATCTTTCTTACATAATCAAAATCAGGTACCAAAATATCTACACCATGCATACCTTCAGTAGGAAAGCTCATACCAATATCGATAATAATAGCATCATTATTTGTCTCAAATATAGTCATATTTCCACCGATCTCACCAAGACCGCCAAGTGGAGTTATAATAATTTTATGTTCAGCTGAATTTAGATATTTAAGCGGTTCAAGGCGCAATTCATGACTAGCTTTATTAGCTTCAATTGCTATTTTCATATCCTTTTGCCACTCTTCATTGCCACCTATTTTAATTGTAGGATTGTTATTTTTGCGACGTTTTTTGCTCTTTTTTTGCTCTTTTGCTTCAACATCTTGAGCAGTTTGAGTCGATTCACCAGCTTTTAAATTTGTTTTAGCTTGATTTGCCTCTTTTTTAAGATTATCTTTGTGGTTACGATATCTTCTTTTTTTACTAGGTTTTTCACCTAGAGTTTGTGTATTCTCTTCGTTCATTTTTAGCCTCTTTAAATAGTTTTAAATATAAGGCGACACAAAGCTCATGAGGACGAGTAGTAAGCGGTAAATTATGCTTGGCCAAAAAGCTCTCTACAATAGACTTTGAGCAAAAACAAGCTAAATTTTTAAGTAAAGTTTTACGTGGAGCAACAAACGCAGACCTTAAAAACCGCTCAAATTCACCAAGCTCAAAATCCTCTACTAAATTTCTATCTTTAATAATTCTAATCACCGCTGAGACAACCTTTGGCTCTGGATTAAACGCAGTTGCAGGCACATCAAAGAGCAACTCTACATCACCCCTAACTCCAGCTAAAATAGCCAAAGCACTAAACTCGCTATCGCCTGGTTGTGCACTAAATTTCAAAGCTACCTCTTTTTGAATCATAACAACAAGCCCTTTGCATCTGCTATCGCTAAGCGCTTTTAATATCATATTTGTCGCTACATAGTATGGCAAATTTGCTACTAAAAAATAGTCCTGCCTAGATATCTCATGCCAAGATTCAAGGGCATCGGCATTAGTTATTTTTAGTTTATGCTGTGAAATTTCACCAGCAAATTTATCTAGTAAAATTTCATAAAGCTCACTGTCTATCTCAAAACACTCGATTTTCCCACTAAGTTGTACAAGCTTTTGTGTTAAATCACCTAAGCCAGGCCCAATCTCTACGATCCTTTCTAAATCATTGGGAATCGCTTGGATGATTTGACGCTTTATGCTCTCATCGGTTAAAAAATTCTGACCAAATTTCTTTTTTGCACGTATCATAGGTAGCTATTTTAGCTAAATTTGACTGAATTTATAGTAAAATAAAAATAAAAAGTTTTAAAAATGGAAAATTTCGCAAAAAGAATCATACCGTGTTTGGATGTAAATAATGGTAGAGTTGTCAAAGGTGTTAATTTTGTAGGATTAAAAGATGCTGGTGACCCAATCGAAGTAGCTAAAAGATATAACGATGAGGGCGCTGATGAACTATGTTTTTTAGATATTACAGCTAGTAGCGATGGAAGAGATACTATAGTACATGTCGTAGAAGAAGTTGCAAAACAATTATTTATCCCGCTTACTGTAGGTGGAGGGATTCGTAAAATAGATGATATTTCAAAGCTATTAAATGTTGGCTGTGATAAAGTCAGTCTAAATTCATCAGCTGTAGATAATCCAAATTTAATCTATGAAGCTGCTAATAAATTTGGCTCTCAATGCATCGTAGTAGCCATAGATGTCAAAAAAAATGATAAAGGCAGTTATAATGTATTTGTCCACGGAGGACGTAAAGATACTGGACTAGATGCAATAGAATGGGCTAAAAAAGTTTATGATTTAGGCGCTGGAGAGATACTTTTAACTTCTATGGATAGTGATGGAACCAAAGCTGGATATGACTTAAACATAACATCAGCCATATCAAATTCAGTTCAAATTCCTGTTATAGCAAGTGGAGGCGCAGGGACAATGGAGCATATATTGCAAGCTTTTAAAAATGGTGCTGATGCAGCGCTTGCAGCTAGCATATTTCATTATAAAGAGATTGAAATTATGAAATTAAAAAAATTCTTAAAAGATAATGGAATCGGGGTTAGAATTTGAGTCAAAATAAGCTTAATAGCAATACTTTGATAGTTTGTGCTGGAGAAATGGAGAGTTTTCAATTTGCTACAACAATTGGAATTGGAATGGTTGAACCGGCAATAAATTTAACTAAAATTTTACTTAATTTAAAACAACTACCAAAAAAGATTATATTTATTGGAAGTTGCGGAATTTATGGCAATGAAAGTTTGCTTAAAATTTACCAAAGTTCTTTAGCATTTAACTATGAAATTAGTGGAATTATGGGGCTTAGCTACACTCCTATCAAGATAAATTTACCTAATGTTTCACAAAAAACAATTTTAATAAATTCATCAAATTTCATTACAAATTCAGCTGAAATTTCAAAAAAATTTAAAAATTTAGGTTTCACGGCTGAAAATATGGAAGCTTACAGTGTAGGATGTGTAGCAAATTTATTCAAAATAGATTTTGAATGCATTCTATGCTCCACAAACTACTGTAATGAAAATGCACATGATGATTTTATTAAAAATTATCCACAAGCCAAAGAAATAATTACAAAATATCTAAAATCAAAAGGAATTATATGAAAAATTTGCTTGATTACACTCAGGCAGAGCTGTCTGAATTTATCCAGCCAAAATTTAGAACAAAGCAAATTTACGAGTGGATATATAAAAAAAATGCAAGATCATTTGATGAGATGAGCAGCTTGCCAAAAGATCTTAGAGAGAGTTTAAAGTATGAATTTTATATAGAACCACTCGAAATAATCAAAAATGAAATTAGCAGTGATGGTAGTATTAAATATCTCTTTAAATTACGTGATGGAAAGACAATTGAAAGTGTTTTACTTCCGATGAAAGAAGAGATAATAGATGAAAATGGTAAGATACAAAAACATGCTAGATACACAATCTGCGTAAGTTCTCAAGTAGGCTGTAAAATGGGATGTAGTTTTTGCTTAACAGCCAAAGGTGGCTTCATTCGCAATCTAACTGCAGGAGAAATCGTAGGACAAATTCTATGGATAAAAAGAGAGAATAGAATTCCATATGAAAGACGTGTAAATATAGTATATATGGGTATGGGCGAACCGCTAGATAATCTAAAAAATGTAGCAAAAGCTGTAAATATCCTAAAAGATAATGATGGTTTGGCTATTGGTGCACGCCGCCAAACTATTAGCACAAGTGGATTAGCTAGTCAGATTAAAAAACTTGGCGAACTTGATCTTGGTGTACTTTTGGCAATATCATTACATGCTGTTACAGATGAATTACGTGAGAAATTAATGCCTGTAAATAAAGCCTATAATATTGCTAGCGTAATGGATGCAGTACGTGAATTTCCAATAGATATGAGAAAACGAGTTATGTTCGAATATTTAATAATGGATAAGGTAAATGATAGTCAAAATGATGCAAAAGCCTTAGTTAAGCTACTTCATGGAATAAAAGCGAAGGTAAATTTAATTCTATTTAATCCGCACGAAGGTAGCCCATATCAAAGACCAAGCATTGAAAATGTGGAAAAATTTAGAGATTATCTTCAATCTCGTGGAGTCACATGTACTATTAGGCAAAGCAAAGGATTAGATATCAGTGCTGCTTGTGGTCAGCTAAAAGAGAGAAGCAAGGGAGAAAATAGTGCCACTACTTGATATGATTCAACTTATATTTATTATTATTGTTGTTACCATTGGCTTAATCGGAATGATATATGTGATAAAATCAGATAAATGAATTTTGATACTAATTAATCTGCCCCTAACTCATCTTTAACAATTTAACTATTTTTTATAGTTTTAATCATATTTTAAGTTAGGGGGAGGGAGAGGGTAGAATACTCTTTTTTTAAATTACAAAGGAGTAACAATGAAAAAATTTGTTCTATTTATCGCCCTAGTTGCAAGCGCTATCTCTGCCAACGCATATGACTTATCTTATAACTCCTCTAGTTATGAATATAGAGAATTATCAAATAAAATTGATAAGCTAAATGATAAAATAGATAAAGCTCAAAGAGAAGCCGAGGATCGAGCATTCTTTAAAGCCTTAAGAAGCAATGATCCAAATGCAATGACAGATTACTTACTTAATTACTAGAAATTTATAATCCAAATTCCATCTTGGAACTGATATCAAATTCAGTTCCATTATAGTTAAATTTGAGCCGATTTGAGTGAAGCATAAGTCTATTAGCCCCACTCTTTTCAATACGCTCGTTTTCACTCATCTTGCCATCTAAAATTCTCTCTATATCACATCGTTCAAGC
>NZ_JAGCNF010000149.1 GCF_017646085.1 Campylobacter sp.
ACTTCTCTAAATTTAACATACTAGCCCAAAGTGGTAGCTACGCTATGAGCCAAGCCAACTCAGTACAACAAAATATATTAAGACTACTACAGTAATTAAATTTAAATCTTTAATAGCTTAAATTACCAAGAGACTAGAAATCTAATCTCTTGGTTTAAATTTACTCGCAATGCTTAGCCATTGTGAGGTTTATTTCAACATTGAAAATCTAAATTTATTATTGCTTAATTTTTCTTTTTACACTCTAAGCTAACTTGATTATCTTTTTGACTAAATTCATATGTATATTGACTAGTTTCTAGCGTGATTGTTGGCTCACATTTTGGACGCTTGTTGGCTGCGATTTTATTTAAAATCCATTCGTAATTATTAGCTACAAGCAGTTTCATACTCATATCCATTCCGTGAGATAGATTTTTGATAAATTTACCATCGACTCTAGATTTATCGCTTACGATATCAAGAGTAGCATCAAAGCCATTGGCTTGTAATTGCTCATAAAATTTAATCTTTTCATCAATTGGTGCTACACTATCACCTTTTACATGGTAGCATTTAAAAATCGGCTTTGGATAGTTGCTAAGCACTTTTAGATGATTAGGTTCATTGACATCTCTAATCTCATATCTAGAGCGACTAAAGTAGTTTGGGCTTTGCGAATTTGATGTCCAAAAGGTCTTATCTGAGACGCATAGGTGAAAGTTTTCATTATCTCTACTATCTCGCCTATATTTCATAAAGTCAATCTCTTTGCCAAATCCAATAGTGCGGAATGTTCCTTGTTGGTAATCTTGCTTATCAAAGATTTGAGTGCTTAGGTTCCAGCCGCAGTTATCTAGTATTGCATCTACAGCCCATGGGGCAAATTTAGCGCAGAGATTAGCTATATATCCGCCATGGCTTGAGCCTACATAGATTGTAGCAAGCTGCCCATTTTGATAATTAGGATGAAGCTTAAATGGAGGATTGTTTTTAATATATAAAACTGAATTTACCACATCAAGTGCAGCCATTAGGCCAAAGTTTTGATATTCACCATTTGGTGGAGTTAATGTCATATGCATAGGCATTTTAAAATCTAGTCTAAGCTTGCCAGTTACTTTTTGCATTCCAATGAAATTATATAGATGTTCATTGACAAAGTCCCAAATCTCTTCTGATTCCATTTTGGTTAGTTCTATATTATCTGGAATTGGATTGCCAATATTCTCAGCTACTGTTTTAAGGATTAACTCATCAATCTCATCAATGCTAAATTTTGCCGCTGGTGGATTACTTTTAACAGCAAAATAATTAGCTGTAATGACAGCAGCATCAAGGTCTCTTGCTATGCTATGAGCTAGATTATCCCTATAATAAGTATCGCCATCTTCGCCAAGGCCTGGAATAACGGCTATAAGCGCTCTAATCTCTTTGGCGCTATCGTAGGTTAGTTTGAACTCAAGCTTTGAGTTACGCTTTATATCTAGCTCAGCATCGTTTATTCCATCTATTTGATAGTCGATTGTTTTTATCATTTATTGCCTTTATTTTTAATTATTCTTAGTGCATCTTGGGCGATGGCTAGCTCTTCGTCAGTTGGGACTATGGCTATGCGGACTTTAGAGTCGATTTGGCTTATTCGTCGTGGCTCATCTTTTGACTCTTTATTTTTGATTTTATCAATCTTGATATCAAAAATCTCTAGCCCATCACAAACTGCCTCTCTGATTCTAGCGTCATTTTCGCCAATTCCAGCGGTAAATATAATTGAATCGATTTTACCTAAAATTGCAATATACGCACCAATGAATTTTTTCACCTTTAGCACAAACATATCAAATGCAAGCTTAGCATTCTCATCTCCTGCATCCATCTTTTGTTCTATTATACGCATATCGTTGCTACCGCCGATGGCTAATAGACCAGATTTTTTATTCATTATATTATCAACTTCTTTAGCGCTTAAATTTGCATTTTCCATTAAAAATGGCATAATCGCTGGGTCTATGCTTCCGCAGCGTGTTCCCATCATTAACCCCTCAAGCGGAGTTAGCCCCATTGTAGTATCTATACATTTGCCATTTTTTATCGCTGCAATACTAGCACCATTTCCAAGGTGCAGAGTGATACAGCTAAATTTATCATAATCAATATTTAAGATTTTAGCAGCCGCTTTAGAGACAAATTGATGAGATGTACCGTGAAAGCCATATTTGCGAATTTTATATTTCTCATAAAATTCAATTGGTAAAGCATACATATATGAGCTTTTTGGCATAGTTTGGTGAAAGACTGTATCAAATACAGCTACATTTGGGATATCTGGGCGAACTTTTAGCGTCTCTCTCATTCCAGCTAGGTGAGCAGGATTGTGAAGTGGAGCTAATGGTATAAGCTCTTCAATCTTTGCCATTACACTCTCATCTATTAATACTGCATCACTAAAAACATCAGCACCTTGAACGACTCTGTGACCTACACCATCAATCTCATCTAAGCTATTTACAACACCTGAGTTAAAGAGCAATTCATTCATAACCTCTATACCATGAGCGTGATTAAATATTTGGCCTGATTTTTCTTTTATACTTCCATGAGCGGTTGAGATTTTAGCAAAGGAGTTATCTGAGCCTATTTGTTCAATTAGTCCTTTGCACATTACGCTCTCATTTTTCATATCATAGAGTTTAAATTTAATAGAACTACTACCAGAGTTTATAACCAAAATTTTCATCTACTCTCCTTGAATTGCGCTAATTAGTGCAGTATTTACTATATCTTCGACTAAGCAGCCACGACTTAAATCGTTAATTGGCTTATTTAATCCTTGCAATATTGGTCCAATAGCTAAGGCATTTGCTGTTCTTTGGACTGCTTTGTAGCAGATGTTTCCACAATTTAAATCTGGAAAGATAAATACATTTGCATTTCCAGCGACTTTTGAATTTGGCAATTTCTTAGCTGCTACTACTGGGTCGATAGCTGCATCAAATTGGATTGGACCTTCTACATCTAGGCTTGGGTCTAGCTCTTTTAAGATTTTAGTAGCCTCTATAATAGCATCAACACTTGGGCCACTTCCGCTATCTCCAGTAGAGTAGCTAAGCATTGCAATCTTAGGCTCAAAGCCAAACTCACGAGCTGTAGCAGCTGTGGCAATAGCAACGCCAGCTAGATCGCTTGGGCTAGGATTTGGCATAATAGCACAATCTGCATAGAAGTGAATTTGGCCATTAGCACACATAATAAAGCTACCACTAACGCTAGTAACGCCAGGTTTTGTTTTTATAAATTGCAAGGCTGGACGGATAGTTTGGGCTGTGGTTGTACTAGCGCCACTTACCATTGCGCTTGCTAGCCCTTTATATACAAGCATAGTGCCAAAATATGTTCTATCTTTGATTAGTTCTTTGGCTTTTTCTAGCTCCATACCTTTACTTTTACGAAGATCATAAAGAGTAGTAGCAAATTCTTCTAAAAGTTCGCTATTAACTGGATTTATGATTTTAGCTTTGCTCAAATTTAGCCCTAATTCATTAGCTCTTTTATTGATATCATTCTCATCGCCAAGAAGAATTAAGCTAATAGCACCACTACTAAGCAAGATATCACATGCTTTAAGAACTCTATCATCATCGCTTTCTGGTAATACTACAGTTTTTGGCTTTTGGGCAGCTTTTTGATAGAGTAGGGTTTCAAATTTAAGAGGAGTTATATAGTTGCTTTGAGTATTTTTAATCTCATCAATGCTTTTTAATGATTTAAATCCAAGCAGCTTAGCTTTATAAGCAGTTTGATTGCTAAGTAAAAATGGAGCATTTAGATTGCGAGCAAGCAATGAATCAAGCAGCTCATCGCCAGATCCAATTATTATTATAAACTCAGCCTTAATGCTACTGAATTTATCCATTACAGCTTTGATTAGTTCATTTTCTTTGCCTGAATTTAGTAGAGTGATTGCTTCATTAAGAGTAAAAACTTTAAATTCACCATCATCGCTGATGGGTAAAATCGTAACACCTTGGCTAAATTTAGAGCTTAAAACATCTCTAAATTCATCATTTTCATAGTCGCTTTTTAAGATATAAATCGATTTTAGCATTGTTTTATCCTATATTTGGTATTATTTTAACGAGTTATTAGTATATTGTATCATAAAATTGAGAGTTATTTATGAAAAAAGTTTCTTTTTTTACACTAATTTGCGTTGCAGGCATTGGGCTTGGCGGTTGTACAACTGGGGCTGATCCACACATTTCAATGGCACCACCAACATATGTAGAGGAGTTGCCAAGTCGTGTTCAAGGTAATGGAGTAGGAAATCCTGGAAGTCTATTTGGTAAAGGGGATAATCCATTATTTTCTGATAGAAAAGCGATGAATGTCAATGATATCGTAACGGTTATAATCAGAGAAAACGCCAATCAAAGCTCACAGGCTGATCGCTCAACCTCTAAAGATAGCCTAACATCGCTACAAGGTGGAGCATTTACTACGCCTGAAGGCTCACCATTAAAAGGACCACTAAATGATATTAATAAAATAGCTGGTATAGGATTTAGTGCTGGAAGTGGTAGTAGCTATTCAGGAGGGGGTTCAACTAGTAGGACTGAAGCATTTACTACGACTATTTCAGCTAGGATTATTAAGGTTTTAAGTAATGGTAACTACTTTATCGAAGGTAGTAAGGAAATTTTGCTAAATAATGAAAAACAGATAATGCAAATTAGTGGAGTGATTCGTCCATATGATATTAGCCAGTATAATGAGATTGAATCTAGACATATATCTGATGCTAAAATATTATATAAAACCGAAGGCGACCTTCAGCGTGCGACTGATAAACCATGGGGAACTCGTGTTTTAGAGACGATTTGGCCATTTTGATTTATTAATTTATCAAATTTATAATTGCTAGGGCAGCAATTTTGTTGCCTTAGCAATTAAATTAAGTTTGGCAAAGTGGTAATAGCTACCTTGGGTATGTTATAAAATAAAAAAGCGTCTTTAATTCAAACACGCTTTTTCTTAGAAGTCGTTTCTAGATAAACATTTTATTAGGCAATGATTTTTTAATATTTTTTAAAATGCAATTTACACAATAGATGTCATCATTATTTTTAAGAATCAACAATTTCATTGCTGAACTCTTTACTTTGAATGGAAAATTTACATTTAGCAAATCTAGCAAAGCAAATTTGTGGGGTGTTATGGTTTTAGGTTTGCGTGGCCGGCTGTGATTGGTTTTGCATTTTTATCCTTATTTGGTATTATATTTATTATCTACTAAGGCAAATTTGCAATAAGTCAAAATAGCTTTAAATTTGCTCTTTGCTTTTTTCAAGTACTGAACAGAGTCTAACTCCATACAAAAATATAATCCACGATATATATATCCAAAGTATAAAAAATAGTAAAATAGAAAATGAGCCATATATACTAGCATAAGTTTTATTATAAAATGAGTATTGGATAAAGCCCCATTTTGAGAGAGACCAAGCTAGTGAGCTAATAAATGAGACAATAACTATACTTTTAAGTGATAGCTTTTTATTGATGCTAATTAGGTAGGTAACAGCAAAGATAGCCCAGATAATAATGTGAGGAAAGATAGCTAAAAAATTTATTGAACTGGTAAATTCGCTGCTTTTTAGTGCGTTTTGGATAAAATTTGAGAGCCAAAATGATAAGCCAAGCCCTAAAGGCATAAGGGTAGTAAGTGTCCAATAATTACTAAGACTTTGCCAAAATCCTCTTTTTGGCACATTAGAAATTCGTGATATAACATGATCATATTCACTAAAAAACATCAAGCTAGTAAAAAATATAGCCACAACTCCCATCACTCCAAGTGAGCTAGAGTTGCTTAAAAATTGATCTAGATATTGGGTGATATTTTGACTTGGGAGCAAGTTTGAGTAGATAAATTCCTTTATTTTAGCATAATAATCAGCAAAATTTGGCATAGTAGTAAAAATACTAAGCGATACAAAAATAATAGGAATTATCGAAAGTAGTGTATGAAAGCTAAGACTAGAAGCAAAATGAAATATCTGCTTGTCGCTTAGCTCTTTTATAATGATTTTGGTAATTTGTTTAACCTCTTGCACTAAAGCCCCATTTTAAATGGATTAAGTATATTATTTGGATCAAAGGCTTTTTTTATCGATCTAAATAATTCCATCTCCCCATCACTAAATGCTAGATGCATAAATGGAGCTTTTGAGATTCCAATTCCATGTTCACCGCTAAGAGTCCCGCCAAGCTCAACAGTAGCTTTAAAAATTTCAGTAATAGCCTCATGGCCTCTTTCTACTGCTTTTGGATCGGATTTATCTACCATTACATTTGTATGGACATTACCATCGCCTGTATGACCAAAACATGGAGTGACTACATTATATTTGGCTGAAATTTGAGCAATCTTATCAAGAAGCTCAGGAAGCTTTGAGCGCGGAACGGTGATATCTTCGTTTAGTTTTAGGCTACCATACATTGTGATTGCTTGTGAGCAGTTGCGTCTTGCAAACCATATATCAGTACTCTCTTGTTCATCTTTTGCTACTTTAAAATCTATAGCGCCATTTTGCATAAAGCAATCTTTGATAATTGCTAAATCACCATCAATTATATCTAAATTTGGACCATCAACATCACTAATTAGTATCGCTCCAGCATTAGTTGGTAAGCCTTTATTGAATTTTTGCTCAACTGCTTTGATGCTTAAAGAATCCAAAAACTCCATCGCTACAGGAGTTACACCAGCTGCCATTGTCTTATATACAGCATTCATTGCTGAGTTTACACTTGGAAATACTCCCATTGCAGTTTTTTTAAATTTAGGTTTAGCGATTAATTTTAGAGTTATTTCTGTAATTACTGCTAAGCTACCTTCGCTCGCAATTAATATACCAGCGATATTGTATCCAGCGACATCTTTGATTGTTCTTTTGCCTGCTCTTATAATCTCTCCATTAGGTAGCACAGCACGCAAGGCCATTACATAGTCTTTAGTTATTCCATATTTTGCAGCACGCATTCCACCTGCATTTTCGCTTACATTGCCGCCTATACTGCTATAATTTTCACTAGCTGGGTCTGGTGGATAAAATAGTCCTACTTCTAGCGCAGCCTTTTGTAAGTCCATATTAATTACGCCTGGCTGAACTACAGCAACCATATTTTGCATATCTATTTCTAGAATTTTGTTCATATGCTTTTCAAAGCTTAGAACTACGCCACCGCTACTAGCTAGCGCTCCACCAGTAAAGCCGCTTCCAGCGCCTCTTGGGACGATTATTATATTGTTTTCATTGCAATATTTTAAGATTGCACTTACATCATTTTCATCTCTTGGAAATAAAACACCATCTGGTTCATAGCGTTTTTTGGTCGCATCATAGCAGTAGGCAATTTGATGAGCTTTATCAAATTTGGCATTATCTTTGCCTATTAGATTTTCAAAATATTTTATATGTTTTGCATCCATTTTATCCCCTTATCTAGCTAAAAGCTTATTGTAATATTTGTCATAATTGCCAATTTTAGCACCATCAAGTTTCCAAAATACTGTGTCTATATTTTTAATTCTTGTATAAAATGGTACTTCATAATAATCTACGCTGCCAGTTTTAAAGCTTTGTAAAACTTCAAAACTACCACAATCAGCAAAAACAGCCTCTTTATCAAGTGCTATAAATATAAGCCCCGCTGCATTTTGTGCGCACATTTTACGAAAATCAGATCGGCTAGGATTTGGTTTGTATTCATAGCTTAAATAAGCAGCTACGATATCAGGATGAATAAAATCAATGTTATTAAAAGCTTTAGTAACTTGGTCGTAAATTTCTTTATTTGGGACTATAATCAAAGATCTATTATACATAAAATTTAAGATTACTTCATCTCCAGCTTGTGGCATTATAGTAGGAAGTGGAAGTGCTGTTTGTTTAAGTTGGTCAAATAACTCAAATCTTAAATTTGCGTAGCCATCTTTTTTGCTAGTTACAACTGCTCTAGCTATTATGGTTTTGCTACCATCTTTTAATTTGTGCAACACAACACCACTTGAGCCAACTATAAAGCTATTATTATCTATAATTGTAGCGCCACCTTGAGTAGTATTTAAAATTAGATTGTAGCTTGGTTTTAGATCAAATTTAGCTCCAAAACTAAATGAATATAGAGCAAAGATTAAAACTATAATTTTTTTCAATTGCATCCCCTTTTTGATACTTTTTATAAATTTGGCCATAATTATATCTTAGTTTGGGTAAATGTTTGCAATGTGTAAATAATTTTGAGTTATAATTACAATATTAATCTGCTTCTATTAAGGTTTTTGATGAAAAAATTTATCTTATCTATTTTAGCTTTTATGAATTTACATGCAGTAACTACAAGTGTTGAAGAGTTAACATGGCCGCAAGGCGATACATTTTTAACCTTTTTAGAGAGACATAATATACCGCTATCTATATATTATAATCTTTCAGGCGAGGATAAAGAGTTAGCTAGCGAGTTAAATGCTGGGACGAAATTTCAAATTTTGCGTGATTCAAATGATAATATTAGTCAAATTTTATTACCTATTAGCAATGAGATTCAAATTCATGTTTTTAAAGATTTTAATAACCATTATAGTCTTGATTTTATCCCAATTGTCTATGAAAATGAAAATTTTGTACTAAATGTAGAGATAAACGACTCACCATATAGAGAGATAAAAAGAGCAACAAATGATGAAGCGCTAGCTAATTCGTTTAATAAAGCTTTTAGCGGAAGTGTAAATTTTAAAACGCTTCAAAAGGGTGATAGACTAGCTATAGTATATGAGCGTAAAAAGCGCCTGGGTAAATATATTGGCGAGCCAAATATCAAAGTTGCTATGATAGAGACTAGAGGTAAGAAAAATTATATATATAAATTTAATGATGTATTTTATAATGCTAGTGGTAAAGAGGTTGAAAATTTCTTATTAACTAGGCCTGTACCAAATGCAAGAATTAGCTCAAGATTTAATCCTAAAAGATTTCATCCGGTATTAAAAAGATATAGAGCGCATTTAGGCACTGATTATGCTGCGCCAAAAGGGACAAAAATTTACGCTGCTGGCGATGGTGTGGTAAGCTTTGTAGGTACTAAAGGTGGATATGGTAAAACTGTAACCATTCAGCACTCCAGTGGATATATGACTCTTTATGCGCATGTAAATGGTTATGCTAAAGGTATTAAAAAGGGTAAAAAAGTAAAAAAAGGTCAGTTAATAGCTTATGTGGGTAGTACTGGACTTAGTACAGGACCGCATTTGCATTTTGGATTATATAAAAATGGTAATGCTATAAATCCAGAATCGGTAGTTAAAATCACCAAATCTGAGTTAAGTAAAAGCAAAAAAATAGAGTTTAACAAGTTAAAAGAGAGTCTAAATAGCCAAATTCAAGCTAGTTTTGAAAATCATATAAATAAAGCTCCGCTTGAAGAGATATCAAATATAACAGAGATATAATCATGCCAAATTCAAATTTAGAAGAGGTAAAAGAACAGCTTCAAAAACATATCGTAGATGAGAATGAGTTAAGTCCAGCTGATGTAGCAAGCCATTTAAAAAGGCTAAAAATCCTTGATGAGGATGAGTATGCTAAGTATTTAGAAAAGCTTGATGCGCAAACTCTTGGTGAAGCAGCCATGGAGATGCCTGAGCATATGCTCCGTGATGTGATAGAAAATATTCCAAATGATAAAATCGCTGAGGCTATAGATGAGCTTGAGAGCGATGATGCTACTGATCTTATACAGACTATAGAAGAGATAGATGAAGAAAAGGCTAAAGAGTTATTTAGCTCGCTTGAAATAGATAGTCAAAAAGAGATTAGCAAGCTTATAAATTATGAAGAAAATGAAGCTGGCGCATATATGCAAACAGAGTTATTTAGCGCTAGATTAGATGAAAGCTTAGGTAGCGCTATAGCTAGATTTCGAGTAATGAAACAAGAAGATAGAATAGAAAATGTCTTTTCACTTTTTGTTGTAGATGAAGAGGGCGTATTAAAACATACAATTGCACTTGAGGATCTAATAACATATGATTTTGATTTAAATTTAAGCCAGATAGTAAGTCAAGATGAGGAGAGATTTAAGCCGCATTTTGCAATTGATAGCGATGATATAAAGATAGCTGCTGATATTATTATGGATTATGATTTAAGCGCTATTGCTGTAACTAATAGAGCTGGTGTATTGCTTGGGCGTATTACAACAGATGATATTCATGATTTTTTAGAAGAGAGTGCGACTGAGCAGATCTATCATCTAGCAGGTGTTGATGATGAAGCTGAAGAAGAGGGGCTTTTAAAAACTGGACGAGCACGAGCTGCGTGGTTGTTTGTAAATTTGATCACAGCAATTTTAGGTGTGATTGTGATTGGTTTTTTTGAAAAGTCTATTGAGAGTTTAGTAGCGCTTGCTGTGTTGATGCCAATAGTTGCTAGTATGGGTGGCAATGCTGGAAATCAAACACTAGCTGTTACAGTAAGAAGACTTGCTCTTGGAGAGATTGAGCTTGGAGACTTTTGGGTTGTACTTAAAAAAGAGATAATAATGGCAGTTGTTAACTCTTTTATTTTTGCAGTTTTTTTAGGTGTGCTAGTAGGAATTTGGTTTGATATGCCTATGCTTGGTGTGGTAATTGGTGTAGCAATGGTGGCCAATATTATAATGGCTGCATTTTTAGGTACATTTATTCCACTTACGCTAAAGCGTGTAGGGCTTGATCCGGCTGTAGGTAGCACAGTTTTTTTAACTACAGCGACTGATATTATTGGATTTTTTGTATTTTTAGGATTAGCGACATGGATTTTACTATAAGTAATTTAAGGGTTGTGCCATTAAAAGAGTCAAAATTTGTAAAACCATTTAGTATTTTATATACTCAAGATGGCAAAGAAAAGCGCTGGGACTGCGTAGAAGCTCATGATAGCGTAAGTTGTCTTTTATATCATAGGGAATTTGATTCATTTTTATTTGTTAGGCAGTTTCGTCCATCTGTATGGCACTATCAAGATAAAAATCAAATTCAAAACAAAAATGGTCTTACATATGAACTTTGCGCGGGTATTATGGATAAGGGGCTAGATGCTAAAGCAACTATGATCGAAGAGATTATGGAAGAAACCGGATATAGTATAGATAATATAGAGCGAGTTACTAGCAGCTTTACTGCGCTTGGATTTGGGGCTAATTGTCAAGTTTTATTTTATGCTCAGATTGATGAGAGTATGAAGCTTGGCTTAGGTGGCGGGATAGATGATGAGAAGATAGAATTAGTTTTTATAAAACGTAGCGAGATTTTAGATTTTATCTATGATGAAAGCAAGATAAAGGCTCCAAATTTACAATTTTCTATCCTTTGGTGGATGATTAATAAAAATCCAAAATAACTTAAAGCCATTTTGGATTTTTAGTAAAGCTTACACTAAGCCAAATTTTATAGCTTGGAATTTCAAGCCCTCGTTCTATCTTATCTCTAATTAGATCAAATTCATCTATGCTTTGAAGCTTAAATGATTCACCCATCAATATATTTACTTCAATCATAAAAAATCTTCCACTTTTTGCTACATGTGTATCATAGTCGCTAAAATTATACTCTTTAGATAAAGATTGAAGTAATTCATCTATTTTATCATCCATATCTTTTGGTGCAACCATAACTAAATCAGCTAAATTTTTTATAAAAACCTTAAGTGGCATAACACCTAAAATCATTGAAAGTACTACTAAAAGCCCTGGATCAAGGTATTTAGCCCATTCTGATTGGCTCTCTCTATCAAATAGCCAAACTGTTCCAAAAACTACAAATCCACCTAGATATAGCACACTATCAATTAGCCACTCAAGACTATCAACTGAGATTAGAGGAGATTGTAAAATTTTGGCTTGATATGATGTAAAGAGCCAAATTCCAATAGATAAGATCATAGAGAAAAATGAGTAAAGCATAGCTTTATCAAATTCAACTTCATATCCACCAGATAAAATTGCCTGAATTCCATTAACCATTGCATACATACATAACAAGAGTAAAATTAGGCTTTTAAATAGATTCACCATTGGCTCAAAGCGCATATATCCATACTGAAAGGTATCATCATCTTCTTTGTATATAAATTTAGATGTGATAACGCTAAGTAGTATTAAGATAATTGATAAAAATGCTACTAATCCATCAAAAATAATCGCTTTAGAACCAATATAAATTCCATAAGCAATTCCAAAAACTGCTAGCACTACGGCACAAGCTAGTGAAACCTTTAAAACAAACTGCTCTTTTTTGCACTGCATTAAAGGCTGTTCAACATTATTTCTAACTTTTTTATATTTATTATGTGGACGCTTTATCATATTCTATCACGCAGTTGTACTTTCATTTAATGATTGATTGTGATGATGTGCAAATATCATCTCAGCAACCTTTAACATACCTTTAGTTGTATTCTTCATCAGTGCCGTATCATTCATAAGAGAAGTTGCCATTTTATTGGTAATTTTTTTATTTATGATTAGCACATCAAAGTCAAACTCACTATCATATGCATTGTAAATTTTGCGTAGATTTTTTATTTGAGCTTCTAACTCATCTATATCTTTAATGCTTGCAATATTATACATAATGCGAAGGCACTCTAACATCTCAACTCTTAATCTATCATACTCTTCTTTAGCATATTGGTTAGAACTAGTGATATATTTAAAGACATTTGGTTGAGTATTTTTCATATCTTTTAGCGTCTCAGCCATAATTAGCGCTGCACGTCTAATATCCATAAATTTACTTAACTGTTCAGGTTTTGCATTGGTTCCAGCTAATATAGCGTAGTCGATGATTTGACTATAAATCTCTTTAAATCTATTGTTATATAGTTCATCATAATCCATTTTAATTGGAGTTTGGCGTAGCTTTATTATATCTTTTGCTGAAATATCACTATTTTGGATATCGCTACTACTTATGCTAATAGCTTTAGCTATAATGGAGTTTGCATTAGAATAAAGATGTAAAAGCTCCTTGCCAAGTACTTCAAGCGCACTATCAGGGAATTGCAAGGATTGCTCATCAAGATATTTAGCGCTATCGATTTTACTTCTTTTTCGTGAGTCTTTCATATATTTATTTAAAAGTCTTTCCATAAATGGAATAAGTGGGTAAAATATAATAACTCCTAATGCGTTAAAATATGATAAAAATACTGCTAGTTTAAGAGTGTAATCATCATCTGCGATTCCAAAATATGCACTAGTTACATCAGTAATATACATAAAAGGTACGATTAGTATAACACTAATAATTGCACATGTTACATTAAATAACACATGGGCAACGGTGAGCTTTTTACCCTCCATATTTGCATTTAAGGAGCCAATAATTGCCATAATTGTTGAGCCAACATTTGAGCCAATGGCAATACCAACAGCATTATCATAGGTTATCTGTCCTACACTTAGTGCTGCTAAAGCTAGAGTAAGAGATGCGTGCGAGCTTTGGATTAATACTGTAACTATAATTCCTACAAAGGTATAAACAATCAACCCAGCCATTCCAGACATCGCAAATTGCGATAGATCAATGCTATCTTTGATATGATCAAAGCCGCCTTTCATATAAGATATTCCAAGAAATAAAAGACCGATACTAAATAAAAAATATCCAAAGCCTTTAATTTTTTCAGTTTTATTTACCATACACAGCATACCTACAACTATTAAAGGCATAGAGTAAGCAGCGATATTTACCTTTAGACCAAAACCAGCTAAAAACCAGCCAGTAGTAATAGCGGCTAAATTTATTCCATAAATGATGGCTAAACCTGAGGCTAATGTGATTAGTCCAGCACTTAAAAATGATATTGCAAGAACGCTAACAAGACCGCTTGATTGCATTACTGTAGCGCTAACTGCACCAAATAAAAAGCTTTGGAAGTTTCTTTTTGTCATCTTTTTTAAAAATTTATCTAGACTTGCCATCATAGAAAAACTTTTTTCTAATACACTCATAGCATATAAAAATATACAAATTCCAAAAATAATAGTAAGAAAGCTTTGGCTAAGATACATTAATACGCAGGTTAAACCAATAAAACCAAAAAATAGAATATTTTTCATTAAAATCCTCTTGAATTTTTCTCTAACAATATATGGCTTAAAAATATTACAAAAAATATCTGTAAAAATAGTCCAACAAATGGCACTAATGTTAGAATATAAAATATTACTGAAGCACTAAAAAATTTAACCCCACCACCTTTTTGCATATCTATTTCAAAGATTAAGCTATCAGAAGTATTGCTAGCTATATCAATGAGCATTAAGCGATAAAATAGATAAAAAAATGGCAAATTTAGTATAAATAAATTTAACACAGGAATAAATAAAAGTGGTATACAGATTAAAAATATTAGAATAAATTTAATAAACGTAATACCAATTAGCCTAAAAACATGCATATTACTAGGCAGTGGAGTTGAGTTATAGTTATAATACTTATCGTTTATATATTTAACTACATACGGTGTTAAAAATCCAGTTATAATACCTGCGATTGCTACACTTAGTAATATAGCTAAAAATATACTAATTAGATAAAATGATGAAGTTATCATAAACTGCACAACGCTAAGAGATAAAAGCCACGCTATAAATCCATCTCCATTAGCATATGCTTCAATACTAGGACGGGCTAAAATGCTAAAAACATCACCGCCAAAATATATCACTAACCCAATCAAGCTTCCAAGTGAAATAAAAAGCGGCAAAAATGAAAGTGCTAAAAATCTAAAAGTTAAAAAGTCGCTCAGTGAGCGTTTGATTATACTATTCATTGGATATTTTGGTAGGCGGTTTTAAGTTTAGCATAAATTTCATCTACGCTACTAGCGCCATTTTGTAAAATTTCATTCATCACAGCATTATCCTCTACGCCATTCCAAATTTTTATATAGCTTCCATCTTTATAGCCGTGATCTTGACGGAATTTATTTAAAACATTTTTGCCAATATAGATATTAAATAGCTTTTGTAAATTTACTCCACATTTTAATGAAACCCTAAAATAATCCCTTAAAAGGTCGAAGAAATTTATATTAAATCCACTGCAGCGATTTATAATTAGCTCAGTATCGTTTATAATCTCATAGATACTATACTCTTTTATATTATATGGCTCTTTACAAAACTCATTAAATCCACTAGTTGATACTATATCATCAGTTAAATTATCGATATCGCCAAGGGAATTTATCTTATACTTTTCTAGTCCAAGACTCATAATAAAATGCCAAATATCAACAATTTCAATGGCAATATTATCTACATCTAGTGGAGAATTTATAGCTTTCCAATGTTTCCACGCAAAGCTATCAATTAGCTCAGCACACTCCATATAAATGCAACGTTTCCAGCTAATTAATTTACCATCTTTAGTATGACCCATCTCCCAGCCAATACCATTAGTATCATCATTTAGTTGCTGTTGGAGATTTAGCATCTCTTTTATTAAATTTCTATATATCATAATCTACGCCTTAAAATTTTAAATCTAAGATTATACAGTAAATTTGTTTAATTATATATGAAATTTGGCCTAAAAAAGCTTGCTAAAGTAGCAAGCTTATGCATAATAATTTAGATTATTTTGCGGTTTTAGCATATTTTCAAATAGCTTTTGAGTCTGTTCTAGTAGAGATTTATTTAAGTTGTTATTTTTAGTTTTATGTTCTTTTAGCATCTCATCAAACATATCTAAAAGCGAACTTTTTAACTCTATTTTAGCATCATCGCTATTTAAATTTGGTAGCTCTTTTTTGAGTGAATTTGCAATATTTGAGATAGTTTCATCACTAAAAGGTTCATTTTCTTTGATATGTTTCATAAAATCATTGATTTTTGGGCGGAGTTCTTCTAACGCTTTTGCAATCTCTAATTTATCTTGCTCACTTATACCATTTTGACTATTTAGCTCAAATTTATACCCATATGCATGGCGTAGACTTAGGCTTTGTTCGCTTGAATTTTTGGAGTTTTTACTTGAGTAGGATAACTCTTTATTATCATACATCGCAAGATTTATGGTATCGCCAGAGCTAGTTTTAAACGAGTAGTTAAACGCATTATATGAAGCGTTTGCGTAGCTGTTTGTAATCATTGAAAATCCTTGAAATTTTATAGTATATCGGTTAAAATGCGATATATTTTAAGCCAAATTTGGCTAAAATTAAGCAAAAATAGTGCCAAAATGGATAAAAAATGGATGAAAAAATAGCTAAATTTATAGATAGTCAGCATATTTTAACCCTTGGAGTAAATGGGGAAAGTGGCGCATATCTATGTAGTTGTTTTTACGCCTTTTTAAAGCCAAATTTAATTATTGTTGCTTTTGGCGATGATAGCTATCATGCTAAAGTGATTCAAAACGATAGTAGGGTTTTTATAAATATCGCCTTGCAAACAAAAATAGTTGGCAAAATCCAGGGTCTTCAAGCGAGTGGGTCTATATATCTAGCAGATAATGAAGTAGAGAAAAATGCATATATATCACGCTTTATTTATGCTAAGCTAATGAATTTAAATTTATATAAAATAGAGTTAAAGTGGCTCAAATTTACAGATAATACCTTAGGATTTGGTAAAAAAATTGAGTTAAATTTAGCTTGAATTATTGGCAACTTGCTTGATTAATTTGCCTAGTGTTTTTTTACTAATTGGCTTTACAAGAAATGCAAGTACTCCAAGCTCCATTGTCCGCTGACGCAAAGTTGCATCAGTGCTAATTACGATAATTGGGATATCTTGGAGATATTTGCGACTTTTAAAATTATGTAAAAATTCAAAACCATTTAATCTTGGCATATAGATATCTAAAAGTATTAAATTTATATCAAATCGCCTCTCTAAAATTTCCATAGCCTCAAGCCCATCACTTGCTGTAGTAATACTAGAGATATATAAATTATCAGATAAAATCAGCTCTAAAAGCTTAATGCTTATTATATCATCATCAATTGCTAAAATATTTAGTTTTGTCATTGGATTAGCTCTTTTATCTGATTTTCTAAGCTAGATTTACTAATATTTGTGCTAATTAGCTGAGTAAATTGGGCTTGAATTTGTGTTGGGATTTTGCTGTTTGGTTCGATAAATAATACGACTTTACTCTCAAAATTATGCAGTTGGGAGCTATTTTTGATAATATTTAAAATTCGATTAGCATCAAAAAAGCTTGCTGCATAATCTATTAAAACCAACTTGTATGCTCTATTTTGTGTAGCCTCTTCAAGCTCGTCAAATGAATCTACAGTATCTATCGTATGGCAGACTTTTGATAGTACAGCGTGATAAATTCTATTTTCCATTTTGCTCTTTTTAAATAGTAAAATATCTCTTGTACCATCTAATGCATTAAGTGGATCTTTATTGCCAATACTTGCTAAGATTTCGATAATTTGCGATTTTAAAAGCGGCTTTTGCAGATAATAATCAAATAGCAAGTTTGTTTTATTAATTTGCTCTTTAGAACTTGATAACATTGCAATTATCGGTGTTCGTTCGATATCTTTTTCATCTTGAGTACTAATGATATTTGTAGCAGCAATTAGCGCATTTTGTTTATCTAGTGCAATATCTGTAAAAATTGCATCATAATTGTTAATTAAAGTAAGCTCATATAAACTTTTACCATCATTTACTACATCGACACTAGTACAAATTTCTTCAAACATCTCTTTTGTTTTTTTACTCTTATCATTTGTGCCTATTAGAATTTTTAGGTCATATTTTTGAGTTGATTTTAGGCTATTTAACAAGGCATTTATTAACGAGATTAAGCTAGGACTGAAGCCATGATTAAGATCGCTAAATTCGATATCTTTTGAATCTTTTTCATCTTTAAATTTACCAATTGCTGGGCTTAAATTTGGCTCAACTATAACTCCAAGATATTTTAAATATAAATTTATAATTTTTAAATTATCATCACTTATTCCTTCAGGAATGATTGAAACTTTTGAACCTTTAAAAAGATTTGCATAGCTTTTATCTACATTTGAGTGGAGTTTTAAGGTTAGATCTAGACTAAATTCACTTCCAATTTTTAGCTGGCTTTTGACATTGATTTTACTATTTAGCATTTTAGCATATTGGCTAATAATACTAAGCCCAAGACCGGTTCCACCATATGTTTTAGTTGCATTTTCATTGGTATAGAAGTTATCAAAAATCTTGCCTAAAGCATTTTGAGCAATGCCAATTCCAGTATCTTTAACCATAAAGCTAAAGCTAATATTGCCATTTATGGATTGTAATTTTTTTACATACACGGTAATTTGTCCGCTACTTTGAGTAAATTTAATAGCATTATCGATTAGATTTACAGCGATTTGTTTAATTTTATCTTCATCGCTAAAGACGGTTACCATTAATTCTGGATCTATGTAGTAGGTTAAGGTTAAATTCTTAGCCAAAAGCCTATTAAAGTAGGAGTTAATAATCTCATCAAATAGAGTATAAAGGCTAAAATCACTCTCATAAAGCTCGACATTTCCACCTTCAATTTTTGCCATATTTATGATGTTATTAATAGCTTTTAGTAGGTTTTGGCTACTTTGTTCGATTATATCAATTAACTCTTTTTCATCTTTGCCTAGTGAGCGGCTCTTTAATAGCTCACTAAAGCCTAAAATACCATTTAATGGCGCTTTAATCTCATGAGATATATTAGTTAAAAATGCTGTTTTAGAGCGGCTATCACTTTGGGCGATATTTTTTTGAGCGATTATTTTATCTAAGGCTTCATTTATAATTTTATGACCATTTTCTAAAGTTGCAGTTTGAGCAGATTCTAGCGGGTTGGTAGCTGATACGGATTTGATTTTATCTATAATTTTTGATAGGTTATCAATATTAGCTTTTATATAGTTTTTAGTATAGTATGATACTAGTGATAAAATTATACTAATAATCCAAACAATAAAAGCCAAAATAGAATCTATCCATAAATCTTTTTCAAATTCATCTAGCTCAGTTTTGATTTGAGAACTGATTGCATCTTGTATTTGATATGAAAATTCTAATTCATCGCTGATTAAATCATAATATTTTTGTGCTAAATAAATACTTGGTTCATCATTTTTAATCAACTCTATTGTAAAAGTACTTAGGTTGTCTATAGCTTGCTTATAATTTTGGCTTTTAAATATCGCTTCTATCTGTTTTTTTGCATAACTATCAGGTAAATAGCCGTAATTTAATCCATTATTTCTAATCAAATCTAGCCATAATAAAAGCTCTTGAGTATTAAGCGCTCTGTGATTAATGATATTAGCTACCAAATCACGCTTAGCGCTAATTGAAATACTATTAGAATAAGATGATATAAATGTAAAAATAAATAGATTTAGCCTATTTGATAGATCATGGTCTCTAAGGTTGAAAATTTCATTTTTAATCAGCAAGTTTAAATCTCTAAAGTAGCTTAAAACTTCGGAGTTATTTAAATTTACATCATCTAGCGTGTAGCGAATTTGAGGCAGGGACTCTAAGCGGTTTAAAATCTCGTTTAAGCCTATTTCGTTACTATGTAGCTGTTTGATATGTTCTATTGTATGGTCAGTAATTTGCCGATTGACATTTTTGCTATTAGTATCGTTGATTATCATCTCTTTATCTAACTCTTTTGAGAGATTGGCAAGATCTAAAGCAATTGAAAATTCATGGCGTAGTTCTTTTAAATTCATACCAAGATTATATTGAAAAATTAGATACCAACTAGATATCAAAAATATTACAAATAGTGGCAATGTCGCAATTAAGCGTAAAATTCCAAGTAAGCTAAAGTATGATCTCATTGCATCTCGCTTTGAATTATATTTTCTATATTTATTATAAATTTAGTATATTTATAAAATTCATCATTTAGTAGCTGTTCATCGCTAGTTGCTTGAATATTAATTAAGATTTCGCAAAATTCGGTTAGTTTTAATTTTGTTGCTAGTTGAGCAAGCTCTCTTATAGTATCATTTGCATCAATTAGCAATAGCTTTGCTTCATATAATTTTTCATAGTTTTGACGGGCAAATTGGGTAAATTCTAGCATTCTACGCTTGAATTCAGTTGCATCTAAACGGCTAATATATAAAATATCCCAAAGCCATCTATTTTTATCATTAACATACGCTAGACGATTTCCATCAAATAATAATTTAACGCTGTAATAATGTTCATTTACATCCTTTAAATTTACCACCTCTACAGCTATTTTTACACTCATTATCTCGCCATTATCAAGCTTAATTTGCATATCTTGGATATTGCTTTGAGATTGAGAGATTATTAGGTCTATGTAGTGATTTTTAGCATTATATAGCGGACTAGTCTCTAAAAAATAGTCACTAATATCATTACAACTCCTAAAAAAATCCTCCGGAGTTAAAAAGCCAAAAAGCGAAAGTCCTTCACTACTAATACCAATCATTTCATAGTTTTGATTATAAAGTATCATCTTAAATTCCAAAATAAATTTCTTGATTTTAGCGTAATTTGCTTTAGATTGAATTTAAATAGATATAGCTAAATTAAATTTACAAAAATTCAAAGCAGTTTAAGTAAAATTTAGGTAAAATCCAAAACTTAATTTTTACCTAAAGGAAAAGTTTATGAAAAGAACTTATCAACCACACAAAACACCTAAAAAACGCACTCATGGCTTCCGCGTTAGAATGAAAACCAAAAACGGTCGTAAAGTAATTAGCGCTAGAAGAGCAAAAGGTAGAGCAAGACTAGCTGCCTAAGAGCTAAATTGAAAATTAATAAATTTGACTCTATTAGCGATAGTAAAGAGTTTAGCAGAGTCTATCAAAATGCCAAAAAATGGCATTGTGATTTAGCAGTTGTCTATTTTTTAGAGTCAGATACGAGTAGATTCGCCGCAGTAGCAAGCAAAAAGATAGGAAAGGCAGTTGTAAGAAATAGGGTCAAAAGGCTTTTTCGTGCTGCATTTTCCACACTTAGTAGTGATCTAAAAGATGGTATATATATCTTTATTGCAAAAAGCGGAGCAGATAAGGTGCCCTTTGATAAAATTTGCAAGAGTTTTAGATGGGCGTTAAAAAGGATGGACTCTATAAGATAATGAGCGCTCTTATCCTTTGAGTAGATAATTTAGCGCTCTTTTTGTTCATTTTGATTGCAAATTTATAGGCGCAAATTAATGAAAATTGCTACTAGTTTGGTTATTTTTTATAAAAAATATATCTCACCATTATTGCCAAGGTCGTGCAGATACTATCCTAGTTGTTCTGAGTA
>NZ_JAGCNF010000150.1 GCF_017646085.1 Campylobacter sp.
AGCACTAAATGAGTCTAAAATGCCATATTTTAACTACGATCAACGAATCGAACTTGCCCGTCTAGCGACTAAGGAATTACCTAGTGTTGAGGTTATGGGATTTAATAATCTCTTAATCGATTTTGCTAAATCACAAAATATTAATACCGTTGTGCGAGGTCTAAGAGCTGTGAGTGATTTTGAATATGAATTACAAATTGGTTATGCAAATGCTTCGTTGTGGAGCGAATTTGAGACGATTTATTTTATGCCAAGTCTTAAAAATGCCTTTATTTCTAGTTCTATTGTCCGCTCAGTTTTACGCCACGATGGTGATATTAGTTCGCTTGTCCCATCTAAAGTATATAAAAAAATAAAGGAAGAATATGCTAATTAATTTTGAAGGTGTCGATGGAGCCGGTAAATCTACTCAAATAAATCTGCTAAAAGAGATTTACAAAGATGCTATAATAACTAAAGAGCCAGGTGGCACAGAGCTTGGATTGATGATTAGAAATTATTTAATGAGTAGTGCAAGTAAAATATCACAAAGAGCAGAAATTTTTCTATTTTTAGCTGATAGAGCCGAGCATTATGAAAAAGTTTTAAAACCCAATTATGGAAATTTAATTTTAAGCGATAGAAGCTTTGTATCTGGTCTTGCATATGCTATGGCAAATGATGATAGTCTAGATATAAAAACCTTAATTGAACTAAATAAATTTGCGCTTTGTTCAGATTTTGGAGATAAATTTGTATTTTTAAAAGCAAATGAGAATTTAATCCGTCAAAGGCTTTTTAGTAGAGGTCAAAATGATGATATTGAAAGTCGTGGAATTGAGTATTTAATGAGAGTTCAAGGATTTATGAGTATAATACTCGCCGATTTAAAATTTGAAGTCTTAGAGATCGATGCGTCACTAAGTCCAGAAATTATACACAATAAAATAAGGAAATTTATATGATTAATGCTCTTCGTGGTATGAAAGACCTACTTGAAAACGATGGAAAACTATATAAATTTATAATTGATACCTGTGAAGCTGTGGTTAAAAACTATGGCTATGAGTTTTGCGAAACACCAAAACTAGAAGAGACCGCACTATTTAAGCGAAGTGTTGGTCAAAGTAGCGATATAGTCGGTAAAGAGATGTATCAATTTATAGATAAAGGCGGTAACGATGTCTGTCTTCGCCCTGAAGGAACTGCTGGGGTCGTAAGAGCATTTATAGAGAATAAATTTGATAGAGCTGGCGGGGTTAAAAGATATTTTTATCATGGTAGTATGTTTAGATATGAACGTCCTCAACGTGGGCGTTTAAGAGAATTTCATCAGTTTGGCGTAGAGTGTTTTGGGGAATCAAGTGTATATGAGGATGCATCTGTAATTTTAATGTTAAATGAGATTTTAAATAGGCTTAAAATTAAAACCACACTAAAAATCAACTCACTAGGCGATAGTCAATGTATGCCAGCATATAAAGAAAAATTAGTTAAATTTGTTGAAAACAATAAAGAAAATTTATGTGATGATTGCTTAAGAAGACTTGATACTAACCCTATTAGGATACTTGATTGCAAAAGCCAGAGTTGTCAAAATATCTTAAAAGATGCTCCACTTATTACTCAAAATTTAAATCAAATTTGTAACGATGATTTTAATAAACTTCAAGAGATTTTAAAAGCAAATGGAGTCGAATTTCAAATCGATCCAAAACTCGTACGCGGACTTGATTACTACTGTAAAACTGCCTTTGAGTTTATTAGCGATGATATTGGCTCACAAAGCGCAGTCGCAGGAGGCGGTAGATATGATAAGCTTTGTGAATTTTTAGGTGGCAAATCTACACCAGCAGTTGGCTGGGCAATGGGTGTGGAGAGAATTATGGAAATTTTACGCCAAAAAGAGAGTCAAAACAAGAGAGAAGGAATATATATATGTGCTTTAAGTCCAAATTTAATAAGCCAAATATATAAAACTGCTCAAATTTTAAGAAAAAACTATAAAACCGAAATTTCATACGAAGCAAAAAGCCCAAATAAACATCTAAATATAGCCGATAAAAAAGGTTTTGAAATATTTTTATGTCTTGGCGATGATGAGTTTAGCCAAGGTCAAATTTGGTACAAAAATCTACAAACAAAAGATGAAAAACGAATATCTATAGCAAATTTGGAGGGTGAAATATGACACATGACTATGGACTAAGCCTGTGGGGAGATTCAAATTTTATCATTGATAGTGGCAAAGTCTGCTTAAATAGCGACTTAAAACCAGCACTTATTGATATCGTAAAAGATATCAGAAACGATGGTTATCGTGGACCACTTTTACTAAGATTTCCACACCTTATTAAAAAACAAATTGTACAGGTATACTCTAGTTTTGAAAGAGCCAAAAAAGAATTTGGCTATAGTGGAAGCTTTAATGCTGTATATCCATTAAAAGTAAATCAATATCCAGGATTTGTAGAAAATCTAGTCAGAATTGGCGAAAGCTATGGATATGGGCTAGAGGCCGGCTCAAAGGCTGAATTGTTACTAGCTATGGCTTATAATAACTATGGCGCACCAATTACTGTTAATGGATTTAAAGATAATGAATTAATCGATATTGGCTTTATTGCTGCTGAAATGGGTCATAATATCACCCTTACAATAGAAGGATTAAATGAATTAAAATCAATTATCTCTACTGCAAAAGAGAGATTTAAACCAAAACCAAATATTGGACTTAGGATTAGACTACATAGCAGCGGTACAGGAGTATGGGCAAAAAGCGGTGGTATAAACTCTAAGTTTGGACTTACATCTACAGAGCTAATTGAAGCAGTAAATTTACTAAAAGAAAATAATCTAATTGAACAATTTACCATGATTCACTTTCATATTGGAAGTCAAATAAATGAAATTCATCCGCTAAAAAAAGCCCTTATAGAAGCAGGTAATATCTATGCAGAACTTCGTAAAATGGGAGCAAAATCTCTAAAAGCTATAAATTTAGGCGGTGGTTTAGCTATTGAATATTCACAATTTAAAGATAATCCAAGTAGAAATTATACCCTAAAAGAATATGCAAATGATGTTGTATTTCTACTAAAAAGCATTGCTAATCAAAAAAATGAGATTGAACCTGATATATTTATAGAAAGTGGCAGATATATAGCTGCATCTCACTCTGTGTTAGTAGCACCAGTGCTTGAGCTATTTAGCCAAGAATACACAGAAGAAAAACTGATATTAAAAGATAATAACCCTCCACTAATTAGCGAATTACACGACCTATATAAAAGTATAAAACCAAGTAATGCTATAGAGTATCTTCATGACGCAATTGATCATATGGAAAGTGTTCTTACTTTATTTGATTTAGGTTATGTAGATTTACAAGATAGATCAAATAGTGAAATTTTAGTCCATCTAATTATGAAAAAGGCGATTTCGCTTTTAGGAAATAAACAAAATTATGCTGAGCTTTTAAAAATTCAAGAAGAGGTACAAGAGAGATATTTAGTTAATTTCTCAATGTTTCAAAGCTTACCTGACTTTTGGGGGCTTGGACAAAATTTTCCTATAATGCCACTTGATAGATTAGATGAACGCCCTACTCTATCAGCATCTATTTGGGATATTACTTGCGATAGTGATGGTGAAATTAGTTTTGATGCAACCAAAAATCCATTATTCTTACACGATGTAGATCTAGAAAAAGAGGATTATTTTTTAGGATTTTTCCTTGTTGGCGCTTATCAAGAAGTTCTTGGGATGAAGCATAATCTATTTACCCACCCTACTGAAGCTACTATAATTATCAATGAAGAGGGCAACTACGAGATCAAAAATATCCTAGAATCTCAATCTGTTATGGATATATTAGAAGACTTAGACTATGATATACATGCTATTAGAGATACTCTAAATGAGAGAATAGAAAACTCAACCTTAGTAGACGAAAAGCAAAAAAAACATATTCTTGGTGAATTATATCTATTCTTAAATGATAACGGCTATCTAAAAACCATAGGCTGATAATGGGTATTTTGCAAATTATTAAAGAGGATTTATCTCAACCAAAAGCACAAGATCCAGCATATCGTAGTTGCGTAGATCTTATCTTTAATTATCCTGGAGTATGGGCGGTAGCCAATCATAGATTTATCCATACTCTATGGAACAAAAAGTGGTATAAATTAGCCAGAATGCTTGCTGGAATTAGCAACTTTCTAACTAGAGTTGATCTTCATCCAGCAGCAGTCCTTGGTAGAAGGGTATTTATCGATCATGCTACTGGAATAGTAATTGGAGAAACGACTATAATTGGCGATGATTGCCTAATCTATCAAGGAGTTACCTTAGGTGGAGTAAGCCTAGATAAAGGCAAACGCCATCCTACTTTAGAAAATGGCGTAGTTGTCGGTGCTGGAGCTAAAATTTTAGGCAATATCACCATAGGAGCAGGCTCAAAAATCGGAGCTAATTCAGTTGTAGTAAAAGATGTACCACCACACTCTACAGCTGTAGGAATTCCAGCTAAATGCATTAGCAGTGATAATCGCCCATTTGAACACAATAAGCTACCAGATATTACAAAAGAATTACTAATCTATCTAATAGATCGCATAGAAAGCCTTGGGTGTCAAGGAAGCGATAAAATAATACTAGATAAAAAATATCAAGAATATATCAAATCAATAAAGGAGTAAAAATGTTATTATCTAAAAGAATTTCAGTCCTAAGCGAAAGCCTTACAATTGCAATTAGTTCAAAAGCCAAAGAGATGAAAGCTGCTGGGCTTGATGTTATTAGTTTTAGTGCCGGTGAGCCTGATTTTGATACACCTGAAATAATTAAAAATGCAGTCAAATCAGCCTTAGATAAAGGTTGTGGTAAATATACTGCAGTTCCTGGCACACCTGAGGTACTTGAAGCTATTGCTGCTAAACTAAAAAAAGATAATAATCTAAACTACAAACCAAGTCAAATCATCACAAATGTAGGTGCTAAACACTCTTTATTTAATCTATTTTCATGCATTATCAATCATGGTGATGAAGTTATAATTCCATCTCCATACTGGGTAAGCTATCCTGAAATAGTCAAATATTGCGGTGGTACTCCAGTGATAGTTGAAACAAGCGAAGATAATAAATTTAAATTAACAGCTAATCAAATAAAATCAGCAATCACTCCAAAAACAAGAGCTATAGTGCTAAATAGCCCAAGCAACCCATGCGGTGGCGTATATAGCAAAACCGAGCTTGAAGAAATCGGAGAAGTATTAAAAAATAGTGATATCTTAGTAATTAGTGATGAAATTTATGAAAAGCTTACATATAGCGGTGAATTTATTGCAGCTGCAGCAATTAGCGATGATATGTTCAAAAGAACAATCACAATCAATGGCTTAAGTAAATGTGGAGCGATGCCAGGATGGAGATTTGGATATATGGCAAGTAGTATAGATGAGCTAAATAAAGCCCTTAGAAAACTACAAAGCCAAAGCACAAGCAATATCTCAAGCATAGTTCAAGCTGGCGCTATACCAGCACTACTAGGAGAAGCTGATGCTGATATAGAGTATATGAAAAGTAAATTTATAGAGCGTAGAGATTATGCTGTAAAAGCTATAAATGATATAGAAAATTTAAGTGTAGTATGTCCAGATGGTGCATTTTATCTATTTATCAACTGTAAAAATGTAGAGCCTGACTCAATGAAATTCTGTCAAGAACTTTTAGAAAAAGGGCTAGTAGCTACAGTTCCTGGCGTAGGATTTGGTATGGATGGATATTTTAGGCTTAGCTTTGCATGCGATATAGATAGTCTAAAACGTGGTATTGAGCGTATTGCTGAATTTGTAAAAAATTATAAAAAATAACAACAAGAGTGCTATAAAGGCACTCTTGTTCAAACTAAATTCATAATCTTTAGCTATAATTTCAAGCTTACAAACTATAAAAAGTATCAAAATGGGAAAAGATTTAGCAAAAAATAAAAAAGCATTTCATGATTATACAATTATCGAGAACTTTGAAGCTGGTATAGTTTTACAAGGTAGCGAGGTGAAGGCTCTTCGTGCTGGTAGAGCAAATTTAAAAGATAGCTTTGTAAGAATTATTCGTGGTGAGCTATTTTTGTTAAATGCTCATATTAGTCACCTTCAAACTGCTCACTCGCACTTTCGTCCAGATGAAAGAGCTCCTAGAAAGCTTCTTATGCATCGTAAGCAGATCGATAAATTATTAGGAAAAGTAAGTACAGATGGCCTGACTATAGTTGTTTTAAATCTATATCTTAATAACAAAAATATAGTCAAAGCAAATATTGCCTTAGCTAAAGGCAAAAACCTTCATGACAAACGAGAAGCGCTTAAGGCTAAACAGGCAAATCTAGAGGCAAGAGCAGCCTTAAAAAGATATATATAAAAAGGAAAAATATGAAAAGTATCAAATTTATTGCCCTATTTTTAGTGGCATTTTTAGCACTTAGTGGATGTAGTAACGAACAATCAAACACCACTCAACTAACTCAATCAAATTCATATAAGACCGGCGATGAAATAGAACTAACTAGCATAATTGGTAGCAAAGCTACTATTGTACGTACAGAAAATGGCTTTAAACTCAAAGATAGTGATAAAATATTGATGATTGATATATTTGGGACATATTGTGCTCCTTGCCAAAAAGAGGCCCCTCACCTAATGGATTTTCAACTTAAAAATGCAGATAAATTTATAATAATTGGCCTTATTCACTTTGAAGATGTTAATGATGAGTATGTTTTAGAAAACTTTAGTAAAAAATATAATGCTTACTATTTTATAGCAAATTCAAAAGAAAATAGCAAAATTATAGATCAAATTCTAAATGATATAAACTACAATAGAGCTCTTTCTATTCCGTTTAAAGTAGTATTAAAAAATGGAAAATATCAAAGCCTTAGCGATAATCTAAATGGCACAGTAGTTGGTAATAAATTTTATCTAGGTGAAGTAAGCACCAATATAATTAGTCAAGATATAGATAAGATTTTAAATGAAAACTAAAAGATCATTAACTTCAAAAACCAAATTAAAAGAGTTTAAGCCAACTCTTTTTAAAGTAATTTTATTAAATGATGATGTTACTACAATGGATTTTGTAGTGATGGTGCTTTGTGAAATTTTTAATAAAGAGCTAAATCAAGCTGTAAATTTAATGATGCAAATTCATAAACATGGTAGTGCAATCTGTGGAATATATACCAAAGAAATTGCCCAAACCAAACAAAACCAAACGCTAAGTCTTGCTAAAGCAAACGGCTTTCCGCTAAAATGTGTAATAAAAGAGGATTAATGATAGAACAAAATCTAGCAAAATCAATAAAACAAGCTAGCGACCTAGCTTTAAGTGAATCTCATGAATATATTAGCACTGAGCATATCTTATATACTTTAACATTCAATAAGGAATTTGTAAAAATACTAGAAAATCTTGGTATTAGCGATATTGCAGCATTAAGAAATGATCTAATAAATATACTTAAAGAGTCTCCAAAATCCAATGAAAAAAAGCCACCAATTCTTACCCATAAGCTTAGCGAAATATTTTCTAGCATTGGTGCAGAGGAGAATTTTGGAATTGAAGATTTCTTAGATGAAATTCTAGTCGATAAAGACTCTCAATCATATCAGGTTTTGGAATTTCATGGCCTAAATATAGATAGTAATGAGCTACTATCTGTAGCTATAAATTTAAATGAACTTGTAAAAAATGGGCAAATAGACCCAGTTATAAATAGAGATAAAGAGATTGATAAAGCTTTACAAATTTTATGTCGCCACAAAAAAAATAATCCAATATTTGTTGGTGAAGCAGGTGTTGGCAAAACAGCAATAGTCCAAGGAATAGCCCAAAGAATCGTCAATGGCAATGTCCCAGCCAAACTAAAAGATAGTGTAATTTTTAGCCTAGATATATTTGCTATTTTAGCTGGTGCAAAATATAGAGGTGAGTTTGAAGAGAGATTAAAAGAGATAATAAACTATCTAAAAGAGAATAAAAATCATATAATATTCATAGATGAAATTCACACTATCTTAAATATTGGCAACAACGATAATGGTCAAGATGCGGCTAATATCTTAAAGCCACACTTAGCAAATGGCGATATAAGATGCATAGGAGCTACCACATATAGTGAATTTAGAAATTTCAATAAAGATAAAGCTTTACTTCGCCGCTTTAATAAAATCGATGTAGATGAACCTAGCAAAGAAGAGAGTTTAGAAATTTTAAAAGGTCTAAAAGTTACTTATGAAAAATTTCATAATGTTAAATATAGCGATGAAGTTTTAAGCCAAAGCATAGAGATGGCCAAGCGATATTTAAATGATAAATTTCTCCCTGATAGCGCTATAGATATTATAGATGAAGCAGGAGCAGCTACCAATATAGAACACAAAAAAAGTGTAACAAAATCTAAAATAAATGAAATAGTTGCTAAAATGGCAAATATTTCAAACATACAAACAAGCTCTGATAATACTCAAATATTAAAAAATCTAAGCCATACACTAGGTTCTAAAATTTATGGTCAAGATCTTGCTATAAAAAGTTTAAATGATGCCCTTATTACATCGTATGCTGGATTAAATGATGAAAATAGGCCAATTGGTGTATTTTTATTTACCGGAAGTAGCGGAGTTGGTAAAACTGAACTAGCTAAAGAGTTAGCAAATGCTTTAAATATTCACTTTGAGAGATTTGATATGAGTGAATATATGGAAAAACATGCTGTAGCCAAGCTAATTGGTGCACCTCCTGGATATATTGGATTTGAAAACGGCGGAATGCTTACAAATATGGTCAAAAAGTACCCATATAGTGTTATACTTTTTGATGAGATAGAAAAGGCACATCCTGAATTATTAAATATATTTTTACAGATTTTTGATAGTGCTACATTAAGCGATGCTAGTGGCAATAAAAGTGATTTTAAAAATACAATTATTATTATGAGCTCAAATTTAGGCACCAAAGAGGCTCCGATTATGGGTTTTAATAAAAATGATAGTGATAAAACAGACAGAGCTATTAAAGGATTTTTTGCAGCTGAGTTTAGAAATCGCATTGATAAGATTATAAATTTCAATCCACTTAGCCAAGAGATTCTTGAAAAAATTGTTCAAAAAGAGATCAATGCATTAGAAATATCAGCTAAAAAAGTTAAGATAAATTTGACCAAAAAGGCTATTGCTAAGCTAATAAGTCTTGGATATAGCACCGAATTTGGCGCTAGAAATATAAAACGAACAATTAAAGATAATATAAATCTTAAATTATCTAAAGAGATGCTTTTTGGCGATTTAAAAAATGGTGGCACTGCTAATGTTGATTTTAATGGTAGTGAGTTTGAGTTTAAGTTTATCCCAGCAAAGTAGCTAATGAACTCTATTTTTCCAGATCCATTAACTGCTCCAAAGGACGCTCCACTAGCATATGGTGGCGACCTAAGTAGCGAAATTTTACTTGATGCGTATATGCATGGTATTTTTCCGTGGCCGTGTGATGGGGTGATATTTTGGCATAGCCCTGACCCAAGGGCAATATTTTATCCACAAAATATTAAAATTCAAAAGAGTTTAAGGCCATTTTTAAGGGATTATAGAGTTAAATTTGATTATAATTTTGCAAATTTTATCAATTTTTGCAAAACTCATAGAGAACAAAATGAGCCAACTTGGATAGATCAAAATGTTGTAGATAGCTATATTAAGATGCACAAATTAGGCTATGCACACAGCGTAGAAGTCTATTTAGGAGATGAGCTTATTGGCGGGCTTTATGGGCTGATTTTTGGTAAGATTTTTTGTGGTGAAAGTATGATTAGTAAAGGCAAAAATGCCTCCAAAGTCGCTTTAATAACACTAGCTAAAGCATTAGCAAAATATGATTTTATCATAGATGCACAAGTAATGAATCCTCATCTTAAATTTATGGGAGCTCAGGATTTAGCTAGGGATAAATTTTTGACTCTGCTTAAGATAAAATCAAATCAATCAAGCGGATTTGAAAATTTTAAAGATTTAGAGTTAAATTTGGAATAAATATTGCTTATGTATTGCAATAAATTTAAAAAGGATATATGATGTACGCAGGTTTTAGTACTAGCAAATCAAAACAATTAGTAGATTCAGCTCTTGGCAGTAGGGTTGCTAGAAACCAATTAATAGCTAGCAATATTGCAAATATCGATACTCCTTTTTATAAAGCTAAAGATATCGATTTTGAAACCGCTTTAATAGAAAAAAAAAGAGAGGTATATAAACTAGGTGCTAGTGAGCCAAAATTAGAACTGGCTAGAACAAATGATAAACATTTTGCCGCAATCGATTTTCCATCAGTTAAGATTCCAACTATATATCTACGTGATGGTCATATGGCTAGAAATGACGCTAATACTGTCGATCTAGATATCGAAACTAGCGAAATGAGTAAAAATGTTTTAATGATTCAAGCACTAGATTCAGCTAGCAAAAAACATGGCGATATCTTTAAAAGCGTAATAGACGCAAGTGGAAAAATATAAAGGATAAATAATGGCATACTTAAGTGATTTTGATATTAGCGGATATGGACTTAGTGCGCAACGCTTTAGAATGAATGTAATTAGCTCAAATATAGCTAATGCAAATACTACTAGAACTGCTGAAGGCGGCCCATACCGCCGTAAAGAGGTTGTATTTAAGGCAATTGAATTTGATAAAGAGCTAAATAAGCAACTAAATGCTAAAAATGATTTTTTAGAAAATGAAAACCCGCTAGATGATCCAGATGCGCCAAGATTTCCAAAACCTGCGATCTCAACTGTGATAGTCGATAAAATCGTACGTGATGATAAAAATTTTAAAATGAAATTTGATCCAACTCACCCAGATGCAAATGAAAAAGGTTATGTAATGCTACCAAACATAAATCCAGTCATTGAGATGGCGGATTTAATCGAAGCTACAAGAGCCTATCAAGCTAATGTCTCAGCCTTCCAAAGCGCTAAGGCAATCGCAACAAGTGCCATTGATATGATGAAAGGATAATTGAATGAACATTAATAATATATCAAATTTAAATCCATTAGAGCAAAAAAGTAGTAAAAATGATAATTTACTAGATCAAAGTTTCTCTGATATTTTAACCAAAACTCTAGGCGAACTAAATGACGTCCAACAAAAAGCTGATAAAGCAGTAGCTGACCTAGCAACTGGAGAAGTAAAAGATCTACACCAAGCAGCAATTGCAATTGGCAAGGCTGAAACCAGTATGAAACTAATGCTAGAAGTTAGAAATAAAGCTATAAGCGCATATAAAGAGATAGCAAGAACACAGCTATAATGAGCCAAAATAGTAGCCAAAGCAAAGTATATGTAGTATTTTTGCTAATTGTTCTTGGTATCTTTATATTCTTAACAGTTATATTTTACCGATCTAGTATCGAGCGTCGCCTTCCAAAACTCCAAAGTAGTGACTATACCAGTGCTATGCGTGGCTCTATATTAAGCCAAGATGGATTTAGCCTAGCAAGCAGTCAAAAACTCTTTAAAGCGATGGTAGATACTAGAAATATTGATCCAAATAAAAAAGAGTTATTTATCAAACTATATACTTTATATAGTGGTGATGACCCTAAAAAAATTAGAAAAATCCTAGCAAAAAAAGGCTTAGTAACTCTATCATATGAGATTGATGCCAAAGGTGCTGCATATCTAAAAGAGTTAGCTAGAAAGCTATATAGAAATAAAGTATTTATCGCCTATCAAGATCCAAAAACCGGTATAGTCTCTACTCAAGGAATGAGCATTATAGAAAGTGGTGAAAGACGAATATATATGGCAAGTGATGCTTTAACGCCAGCTATTGGCTACATTAAAAAGATTGAAATAGATGGTATTACAAAAGTTGAAGGAGTAAAAGGAATTGAAAAAGTATATGATAACTTGTTATCTTCTACTCAAGATGAGCTAACAAAAGGACCAAGAGATCTAGCAAATACAATAATTTTAAGTAAAGACGCTGAGCTATCTCGCCGTATTGATGGCTATAATGTCGTGCTAAATATTCCATTAAAACTACAAAAAACTCTAGAAAAAATGGCTTTAGCTAAGATGAATGATTTAATGGCTAAAGAGGTGGTAATCGGCATTATGGAGGCCAAAAGTGGCGCAGTAGTATCACTTGTTTCAACCTCTAGATATAATCCATCAAATATTACCAAAAAAGATTATCAAGCATTAAATTCAACAGCAAGCGAATACGCTTATGAGATGGGTTCAGTTATGAAACCATTTATCTTTGCCCTACTTTTAAAAGCTGGCAAAATCGATCCACTTGAGATAATAAATGTCTATGGTGGTAAATATAAACTAGGTAAACGAACAATCACTGATAGCCATAAAAATGATACTCTAAGCGCCCAAGATGTAATTGTAGAATCTTCCAATGTTGGTATGATTCAAATTGTAGATAGATTAAGCGAATTTGAACTTTATAATGGTCTTTTAGAATTTGGATTTTCTAAAAAGAGCGGAATCGATCTAAGCTATGAACAAGTTGGCAATATGCCATCAATCTCTAAACTATAAAATAAGGTATATAAATCCACGCTAAGCTATGGGTATGGCGTCCAAGCTACATTTATACAGCTTCTAAGCGCCTATAATGCAATCACAAATGATGGTGTTATGGTTACACCACGCATAGCTAGTCATCTAGAAAAGGATTCTAAAACCTATAAATACAAAGAACAAGAGTTTACCCAAATTCTCTCAAAAGCTCAAGCTCAAAAGATGAAAGATATCCTAATCAAAGTTGTAGAAAGTCCTAACGGAACTGCTAGAAGAACACAAATCCCAGGCCTAATAATTGGCGGCAAAACTGGTACTGCGCATATCGCTACAAGTGGTGGTTATAGCGATAAGCGCTATAATGCAAATTTCTTTGGCTTTGTCCGTGATGCCAAAGGCAAGGAATATACAATTGGCGTTTTAGTACGTGAACCAATGAAGCCATATCCATACTACTATGCTTCATGGAGTGCATTGCCAATATTTCGCTCAACTATCGAGCTAATGGTAGAAAATGGCTACCTAACTCCAGCTAAACTAGACCCAAAAGCGATTAAAGCCATTAATGCTAAAGAGGGTAAGAATATAAATGTAATATTAGACTAAATTTAACGCAAATAAAATCTTTTTAAGTCTCTTTTGCATATAATTTAAGTTTTATTTTTTAGGTAGGATTATGAATTTAATAGACAAGTTAGAAAACAATCAAAGATTGGAATTTGATGATGCTATAAAGCTTTATGATTTAGATCTATTTACTCTAGGTAAATATGCCAATAAAATCAGAGAAGCTAAAAATGGCAAAAAAGTATATTTTAATATAAATCGTCATATAAATCCAACGAATTTATGTGCTGATGTGTGTAAATTCTGTGCTTTTTCTTCTCACCGCCAAAGCGCTGAGAAGAGTTATACAATGAGCTATGAGCAGATTATGGAAGCAGTAGATAAAAGCGTACTAAATGGCGCTAAAGAGATTCATATAGTATCAGCTCACAATCCAAATGTATCATGGCAATGGTATCTAGAAATTTTTAAAATGATAAAAGATAAATATCCAAATTTACACATAAAAGCACTTACTGCTGCTGAGGTTGATTACTTGCATAGAAAACATGGCCTAAGCTATGAAGAAGTGATAGAAAAAATGATAGAGTATGGTGTCGATAGTATGCCAGGTGGCGGAGCTGAGATATTTGATGAAGGTATTAGAGCTGAGATCTGCAAAGGCAAAGTAAGTAGCGATAACTGGCTAAAAATACATTCGCTTTGGCACCAAAAAGGCCGTCAAAGCAATGCTACAATGTTATTTGGTCATATTGAAAATAAAGAGCATAGAATAGATCATATTTTACGAATTCGCTCACTACAAGATAGCTCGCTTGCTTTACAAAATGGTGGTGGATTTAACGCTTTTATTCCGCTAGTTTATCAAAGAGATAATAATTATTTAAAAAATATCCCATTTTTAGGATCGGTTGAAATCTTAAAAACGATGGCAATTAGCAGAATTTTATTAGACAATATAAATCATATCAAAGCCTATTGGGCGACCTCTACGCTAAATTTAGCCCTTGTAGCGCAAGAATTTGGCGCTGATGATTTAGATGGCACAATAGAAAAAGAGAGTATTCAAAGTAGCGCAGGCGCAGCAAGCAAAAATGGTAAAAGCGAACGTGAATTTATAGAACTAATCCAAACTAGCGGCTTTATTCCAGTGCAACGTGATAGTTTATATAATGAATTAATAATCCACAATTAGGAAAAAATATGGATATATTTAAACTCAAACAAAATGGTACAACTATAAAGCAAGAGCTAAATGCAGCGCTTACAACATTCTTAGCCATGCTCTACATTGTTCCAGTCAATGCTTTGATCCTTAGCGATGCTGGTATGCCAAAAGAGGCTTTGCTAGTAGCTACTGCTCTTATTACAATTATTGCTACTATATTTAATGGTCTATGGGCAAACACTCCAGTAGCGCTAAGCACCGGAATGGGGTTAAATGCTTACTTTACTTATAGTATGGTAATTGGTATGCAAATTCCATGGCAAACAGCACTTGGGGCAATATTTATTAGCTCTGCGATATTTACTGCTTTAAGCTTTACAAATTTTCGCCTTTGGATCATTAAAAACATTCCACTAGACCTACGATGCGCTATAAGTGCTGGTATTGGAGCATTTATCTGCTTTATTGGTTTATCACAAATGGGATTAATCGTATCAAATTCAGCTACTAAAGTCGCCATTGGCGATGCTAGCGATCCAAAAGTATTAGTTGGTATTGCTGGGATTGTATTAATGATTTTATTTTGGGCGCTTAAAGTGCGTGGTGGTTTTGTCTTAGCTATTGCAGTTACGTCTATTGGTGCATGGATATTTGGAATTTATGAGATGCCAAAGGATATAGTTTCAATGCCTGTTAGTATTGAGCCTATTTTTGGTGAGCTAGATATTATCTCAGCATTAAAAATATCGCTACTTCCAGCAGTTTTAACACTTTTTGTAACACATCTATTTGATAGCATTGGCACACTTACAGGAGTTGGAAATAGAGCAAATTTATTCGAACACGCCGATGGAGAGCGTAAATTAGCTAAAAATTTAGAAAGCGATGCAATTGCAAGTATGGCTGGCGCAGTGATGGGTACTAGTACTATTACAGCATTTGCTGAGAGCGCTAGTGGTGTTGAAGCTGGTGGTAGAACTGGGCTTACAGCAGTTTTTGTAGGTATGTTTTTTATATTTACTCTATTTTTCTTACCACTTTTTGGTTCAATTCCAGCCAATGCAATATATCCAGTTCTTGTAATGGTAGGTGTTTTAATGTTTAGTGAACTTGGCAAAATCAACTACTCCGACCCAGCTATCTGTGTTTCGACATTTTTAACTGTGACATTAATGCCACTAACCTACTCTATTACAATTGGATTAAGTGTTGGGTTTATATCATATTTTATCGTAAAATTAGCACTTAGAAAATGGGGAGATCTAAATTTAGGCATTATAACTCTAGCAATTATTAGTCTATTTGCCTTTATTGCTAGCTCAACTCCAAATCTATTTAAATATATCTTAGGAAATTAAAATGACATATTATGATTTTGATTCGTTTAGACATGATGCAAAGGTTTTAGCACAAAAAGTCAAGAGTGAATTTGACCCAGATGCAATTTTAGGTATTGCTAGAGGTGGGCTAACTTTAGCTCACTTTTTGGCAAATGCTCTTGATATTAGAGATTGCTTTAGTCTAAATTCAATCCACTATGAAAAAAGCAAGAAGCTTGATACTATTAATATTTATAATATTCCAGATCTAAGCAAATTCAAAAAAGTATTAATAACTGATGATATTATAGATAGTGGTGAATCAATGGTAGCAATTAAGAAAAAAATTAGCAATATGTATCCAAATTTAGAGATTGCCGTAGCTACTATATTTTATAAACCAAAAGCTTTGATGTTGCCTAATTTTACTATCAAAGAAGCTGATGATTGGATTGAGTTTTTTTGGGATTTAAGTTTGGAGTAATAAATGCGAGCTGAGATTTTGCTATATTATTTTTGCACAGGGCTTACTTTGTGCATACTTTATGCTACTCAGCCTATTGGACCAATTTTTGAAAATGAGCTTGGTATTTCAAAAACCCAAGCCGCACTATTTACTACTGCAATTATGACTCCGCTGGCATTTGCTGGAATTTTTTATGGATATCTACTTGAAAAAATTCCAATCAAAAATATATTAGTTATAGCTTTTTTACTCCTTGGGATTAGTGAAATTGTTTTTAGTTTTATAGATTCATATTTTTGGCTTTTAAATATCCGTGGATTTCAAGGTCTTTTAATTCCAGCAGTACTAACTGGAATTATGAGTTATATAAGTCAAATTTCATCAAAAGATAGCGTTGCAAGCGCTATAGGTGCGTATATTGGCGTTACTATAATTGGCGGATTTATGGGGCGAGCGTTAAGTGGATTTTTTACAGATATATTTGGCTGGAGACCATTTTTCTTTATTATTGGCTGCGTTGCTATTTTTGCTTCAATTTTACTACTTAAATTTAGCCAAAATATTAAAGCTAGTTATCTAAAACCACGATTAATAGATATAATCCATACTCTAAAGCTTCGTCATAATCTTTATATATTTTTAATGATTTTTGGGATATTTTTTACATTTCAAGCGATGCTTAACTTTATCCCATTTGAACTAGCCAGAATTGATGAAAACTATAACTCATCAAAGGCTGGAATGCTATATATTGGCTATTTAGTTGGTGTTTTAGTTGCATTTAATACTAAAAAAATTACAGCCCTATTTCGCAGTCCAATAACTGCTATAATAGCTGGAATTATAACCCTTATCATTGCTATTCAAATTTTTAGGATCGAGAGTTTTGGGCTTATTTTTGTAGCAATGGTAATTTTTTGCCTTGGAAATTTCATAGCCCACTCTATTGCTAGTGGATTTGTAAATAAGATGGCTACAACGCATAAAGGAATCTCAAATGGTCTTTATGTGAGCTTTTACTATTTTGGCGGAGCGCTTGGTAGCTTTATCCCTGGACTTATTTATATGCCTTTTGGCTGGAATGCCTTTTTATGGCTTCTTAGCATTATTGCTTTTATTTCGCTAATTTTTATAACGGCTATACATGATCTCAAAGCTTAATATTTTATGGCTTTTTGGTGCTATGGGGTTAAATTTAGCCCTTTTGCTATTTAGTATTAGCGGATTAAGCATTAGTTTTTATGAAGCACAAATTTATTATAGCAACTCAAATTTAGGTTTTATATTACGCTATATTAGCTCTATTTTTGGCGATAGTGAGATAGTAATCCGTGGTCTATTTTTAACACTTCATATTGCAAATTCACTACTAATATACATCATTTCTCTAAGAATCCTAAAACGCCAAAGCGACTGCGTGATAGCTGCAATTTTATATATGTTTTTACCTGGCGTACTAGTTAGCGCCCTAATAATCAATCAAGCTGGTATTGCAATATTTATTACGCTTATTGTAGTATTTTTACAGCAACGACAAATGTATATCTTAATGAGCTTAATACTGGCTTTGAGTCTATTTTTTAGCAAACCATTCATCGCACTTTATCTGGCTATTATGCTATTTGGACTTTTTAGTAGAGATAAAAAATTTGCCATAATTGGCGCATTTTTTTGCATAGCGTGGTACTATTTAAATGGTTTAGAATCTAGCGGAAAACCACGTGGATATTTCCTAGACTCAATAGCTGTATTTGCTGCGGTATTTTCACCATTGCTTTTTATATACTTTATATATACGATTTATAGGATTTGCATTAAAGAAATTAAGAGTTTTTTATGGTTTATTGGCTTAACTGCCCTTGGCGTATGCTTGCTTCTTTCTATGCGTCAACGTGTAGAATTAGAATTATTTTTACCATTTTGTGTGATTTTAGTACCAGCAATGGTAAGAACATTTTTTAGTTCATATAGATCACGCTTACCACGTTTTAGAGTACTTTATAAGTTGATTTGTATAATTGTTTTAATTACATTAGCACTAAATAGTTTAGCTATTATTTTTCATCAATATTTATATATTTTTTTAGATAATCCCAAAAATCACTTTGCCTATAAATACGATATTGCAAAAGAGTTAGCAAAAGCTCTAAAAGATCGCCAAATTACTACTATTTCAACCAACCCAAATCTAGCTCTAAGGCTAAAATTTTACGGCATTTCAATGGGTGGTAACTACTATTTAGATACTACTTATAAAAAATCATGCGAACAAATACAAATATATAAATTTAATAAATCCATAGCCAAATTTTATCTATGCAAAAAATAAAAGCTTTTAGCCTATTTGAATTAGTAATTGTAATGGTTGTGATTGGTGTTTTACTCTCAATCACAGCTATAAATTTCAAAAATGATGACCTAGCACGAGCAGCAAATCAAGTTGCTAGTCATATAAGATATACGCAGTTTTTAGCACTCACAGATGATAAATTTAACCCAGAAGATCAAAATTGGGCTAAATCTAGATGGCAAATTTACTTTACAAAAACAGTTGCTGGTAAAAAAGTATTATATTATTCAATCTTTAGCGATAGTGGCGGATATAGTGGAAGTCCAGATGGAAAAGAAATTGCTAAAAATCCGCTAAATCCAGCTAAGGTTTTATCAGTCTCACACGCTGGAATCTCTACCATTAATCCAACTGATGAGCTAGATTTGATGGAAAAATTTAACCTAAATGATGTAGAGCTTTTAGGTGGATGTTCTCAAAGTGGCTCAACTAGAATTAGCTTTGATAATCTTGGACGACCATTTAAAGGTAATCCAAAAAGTGCTGATAACTCCACGCATAATCTAATTACCTCTACATGCCAAATTCGCCTAACTCACCAAAATGGAAACTGTATATATATAAATCTTGAGCCAATCACTGGATTAATTAGCATTAATAAGCCACAAATCCAGTGTAAAAGCAATTAAAATAAATTTATATAAAACTTGGTGCATCATTACTAAATAAAATTAAATCCCCGCTTATAGTATTTTGCGCTAAAAATTCACTCATCTTAGATTTGTCAAATAGACGCACCACTTTGGGCCTAGTTAAATCCAAAACCAGCTCAGACTCATTTAATGCACTTGTTATTACTACAATATCAAAGACTTCGTTTATTACCTTTGAAAGCTTGCGATTTACTCCACTTCCACCCTCAACAATCCCTGGTGTTAGCAAGATTTTACGCCCCTTAAATTCACTCACCAATCTATAGCTTGCTATCATTCCTTGTAAATTTCCATTAAAACTATCATCGATTATAATCTTGCCACCAGCATCAATTCTTTGAAGCCTATGTTCTACACTCTTTATATTATCTAAGCTCAAATTTTTAACCCCAACAGCACTAGCTGCCAATAATGCAGCCCCAAGGTTATAACTATTAAATTCGCCAAGTACTTTAGCACTAAAATGGCTCTTTTGATCATTTAATTTCATATCAAACTCAACCCCATCAAGACTACTTTTGACCTCGCTAATTAGCTCATCATAAATTACTGCTTTGCCTTGTAAATTTGTAGAACTATGAGCTATACAAGTAGCTAGACGGTTTGAATTTAATGCTTCAAGCTTAGCAGCTCTTACTTCATCAAGCGAGCCAAAATACTCTAAATGTGCCCCACCAATCTGCCCAATCACCACAATCTGAGGATTTATAAATTTAACAATCTCATCAATATCACCACGCAACCTAGCCCCAGCCTCAACAATATAAATCTGGCAATCACTTGGTAAATTTTCATTAATATCACGAATAATTCCAAGCAATGTATTTACACTCCGTGGAGTTTTATGAGTTTTTAACTCCTTGCTAGCTATATCATAGATAAAGTTTTTAATGCTTGTTTTACCAAAACTTGCCGTTACTAAAATAATTTTTAAATCACTCATTGAATTTAGCTTTGTCTTAGCGCTTTTTTTGTATCTAATAGCTATAATTTTTTCACTCAAACCGCTTAAAATCAATGAAAAAATAATACTAAAAATTATATGATAAATAGCATTTTGGCTATATGGGCAAAGAGCAAATAATACAAATCCAGCAATCAAAAAAGCAAAATACCGCTTCACTCTAGCAGTCACTACAACCCTCTTATCCAATCGATACGCCCACAAAGCCAAAGAGCTTATATAGATTACTGCTAAGCAAATTTGATAGATATAATGCCAGCAAAACGCCATTATAAATAGCGGTAAAACGATAAAATATATATGCCACATCGGTTTAGTATAGTGAAAAATTACTCTCTTAATTTTATAACTAAACCACTGCAAAGCGCTAATTAAATAGTATCCAAGCGCCATAGTAAAACCAAATTTAGCAATAGTTGAGATTACCAATTCTATAATCATTATTGATCCTTTATAGTAGTTTCAGTTATGATTTTAGCAATGTATTTACTATGCTGCAAGAAAAAGAAATGATCGCCATCAAGTGAATAAAATTGACTATTTTTTATTAATTTAGCTATAGTCTCTCCACTACTAAGCGGCGTAGCATCATCGCTAATCCCCCAAAAAATAAGTGCGTTACTGTTTAGATTAGCAAAAATATCGCTAAAATCTTCATCTACGACATTTTTAAGCGTCTCGTACATTATTTTACTCATTCCGCTTATATCCTTGGTAGCAAAAATCCGCCAAAATCTTCCCAATCCAATACTCTTTAAAATCTTAAAAATAGCAATTTTTGCTCTCACGCTAAAGCGTTTTTGTTTAATTATTCCAGCACTACTAAGCAAAATCAAATATCTTGGATTTAACAGCGCTGCTACCTTTCCACCAAAGCTATGACCCATAACTATCTCAAACTCAATTCCTAAACTACGAATAAATTTACTCACGATATTAGCATAATCATTAGTACAAAGCGGCACTTCTAAAGTACTACTAAGCCCAAATCCAGGTAGATCTAAATATACGCAGTTAAATTGATTTAAATATTTACTAAATGCGCTTTTCATCAGCTCTTTATTTGCTCCCCAGCCATGTAAAATCAGTATATTTTTAACTTCATTTTGCCCTATTATTTCATAGCTTAGAGAATATTTTAATCCATTATATTCTATCTCTTTTATCGCCATTTTAGCTCTCTTTTTTTCTATTATAAATTGCTTCTAGCAGCGTTACGGCCTCGCTTAGACGCTCATACTCTTCCATATTTATCATCACCGCTTCAAAGCGGTTATTTTTGACTATGAAGGCACGCTTTTTTTTAGCCTGTGAGATATCGTTTAAAATCGAGCTAAAATTTCGCACCATCTGTGTGGCAGTATAAATTTCATCTTTGCTAAACTTTGCCATCGATGCCCCTTTATGTAGAATTATACATAAAATTATACATAAATTTAACTTTAGCAGTGATGAATTAAGCAGTTAGAGCCTTAGATCAAGGCTCTAAAATTAGGCTAATTTACCCTTATTACTAGTAATCGAGTGAATATATTTATAATCAATTGGGATTTTTTTCTCTACTTTTATATTGCTTGCAAGTCTAGCTAAAGATGCGCTAAAGTCGCTAAATAAATAGTTAGCCAAACTGCCTGGATTTGGGTTAATCTCATTTAAATAAACCTCATCGCCAATAACAAAAAAATCACATCTAATAAGCGCTCCATCAAATCCACCGCCAACATAAATCTTGCTAAAGGCTTCTTTGATCTTATCTTTTAGCTCTTTACTAATATCAGCCTCATTTGAGCTTGAGCTTGCAAAGCTCATATATTTTTGCTCAAAATCTAACATTTTGCCTTTTTTAGGCTCTTCGATAATAGATAGCTCGAGATTTTGCCCTACTCTAAATCCGGCTAAATTAAACTCCCTAACTCCATCTATAAACGGCTCAACTAAAATCTCACTATCAAATTCAAATCCAACATCTAATGCATAATCAAGCTCTTTTTCATTGCTTACAACACTGACACCAATACTACTGCCAAGATGGGAAGGTTTTAGAATGTATGGCAATGGCAAATTTGGCTTTTGATCCCTATTAATCACCTCATATTCTAATGTTTTAACTCCGCATTTTAGTGCTAATAATTTAGTCAAAACCTTTGAGTAGCTCATTACACTTGCCTCAAGTCGTGGGCCAATAAATTTAAGTGAGTAAAACTCAAACATTCCAGCTATTTTACCATCTTCGCCATCACAACCATGGATTAAATTTATATAACAATCTACGCCAATTTCTTTAACTCCAAATATTCCGTGAGTTACAAATCCACCATGTCTTAGATAGAGTTTTTTACACTTTTTATATTTTTGAGAGCTAAAAAAATTTGCTCTCATATCACTTGGATTGATTAGATAAAATTCTCTATTAGCATCAACAAATATAAATTGTAAATCTGCCTTTAGCGCTTTTTTGATTGCTACAGCAGAGACAATGCTAATCTCATGCTCCCAGCTTGACCCACCAAAAACTATACCATAATTCATCACTATCCTTTAAGCTAATATTTTAAGCGCCTCTTTAATCAAAGAGGCCGTATCATTGCTAGTACATTTAGCTAATGCAGCACTTATTTTATCACGCTTAAAGCCTAAACTCTCTAGCGCCATAAAGGCCTCGCTACTACTACTGCTAGCACTACTTATCTCACCTAGTTTAGCATCGCTTAGCTGAGCTATTAATGTTCTAGCAGTTTTTGGACCAATCCCTGGAACTCGCTTTAGCACAGCATCATCCCCATTTATAACAGCAGCACTAAATTCATCAGGGTTAAGGGATGAACAAACCGCCATCGCAGTAGAAGCACCAATACCATTAACTTTTAAAAGTAGTTCAAATATTCTTTGTTCACTCTCTTTTAAAAATCCATATAATAAATTTGCATCTTCTCTAATAATCTGCGTAATATATAACTCTATATTTTGCCCCTTTTGCAAAGCTGCACTAGTAAATAAAGATATATTTACTCCATATGTGATTCCAGCACACTTTATCCAAAGCTGAGTTGGTTCTTTTTTTGTGATTAAACCTTCGATTGCCTTTATCATATCTCGTTTGACCTTTTTATCTCATATCCATTCACGCCAGCTTTAAGAGTCATTACTCTAATAATCTCATTCTCTTTAGTGCTGTAGTTTATATCAATTGGCGGTTCAATAAGTTTAAATTTAATCTCATTTAGCTCAGTCCAGCGATCCCTATTTATAATTTTAGCATTAAAGATTATACTCTCCATACTTACTAATTCATCTTTTAATGTTGCTAATTCTGATTGCTTAGAATTTATGCTTTTTAAAATTTGATTATACTCAGCTACTAATCCTTGAAAATCTTTTAATTTTTTCAAAAATGCAGCTGGCGGAGTAGTACCTTCTTGTCTCATTTGCATAAGGCGCTCTTTTATCATATTGATAGAATTTTTATTACTATCGATTATATTTCTTTTAAATTCAAGCTCTTTTGGAAGTGCTTTTAATTCATCTTCTAAAACTTTCATTCTTGCGCTATGAGCGGTTATATCCCCATTTGCATTTAGCACATTCTTAACATCAACAATAAATCTATTATTATCACCTTTTAACTCTTCAAGACTAATCAATGCTGAAGCTTTTAGCGTTGAGTTTGAGTGCAAAGTCTGTATATATATCTCATCAGCTTCTATATCACCACCTAAAACACGATTTAGATGAACTACCTTGGCTCGCACTTTGCCACCTTCTAATCTATCTATGCGAGCCTCGTCGCACTCTAAAAATCCCATATGTAGCGAGATATTTGCATTTTGCGCATATATCTTTGATTGAGCGTGAGTATTACCCTCAATTACTACGGTTTTAGCCTTTATAACCGCATCAGGGCCTACATTTCCACTAGCTCTTACTTCAGTAGTTTCAACCTTCATTCCAGCGCCAATAGCATCTTTTAAGTAATTGCTCTCCTTGACATTTATCTTTACATCAGATGCCAAATCAGTAGTAATCGAACCGGTTGATTTTAAATTTATCGAATTTACATCTAATTCTTCTTTAATATCAAATTTATTATTCTCTTCACTTACATAACCGCTTTTTAAAGCGATATATTTGATACAATCTACAATCTCATCTACTTTAATATTTGGCCCAACGGTTATTTGAACCTCTTGGGTAGTTTTTGGATCATCAACTGGAATTACTTGGCCTCTTAGATTTTTACCATGTTTGCCACGTATTGGTTTTAGGTATTCCATTATCAAATCACCTTCTAAAACACCATGTAAAAATCCCCTATCTATATCTCTTCTGCCTTTGGTCTTCTCATCACCAGTATCTTCTTTGCCATCATTTTTATAGTATTGAATGAGCTTATCATCTGTAGATGGCTCTGGTTCTACCCCAGTAGCAATTACTATAGTTTCAGATTTATCTATTATCTCTTTAATTCTTAGGATTGAGGTTAATTTGGATATTTTTTTTCTAAAACCATGATCTCTAATACCGATTAAAAATCCAGCCTTTAGCATCTTTTTATATATTGCATTTACTAGTTCTTTTTCAAATGTTGGCGTATACTTTGCTAATGTATCTTCTTTTATCGTGACAGCGACCTTGGTACCAGTTCGATTGGCTCCTAGACTAATTTTAGGTAGGTGAGCCCTGCTCTCTTTTCTAATATCGTAAAATTTAACCTTATAAGATTGAATGATAAATAACTTCTCATCGACAAAAAATGCATCATCATCAAATATACTCATATCAGTAGCTAAAGCCATATCGCTTTGTGGGTTATTTTTATAGCTGGTATAAATCTCTAAAATATCAAAATCTAAATATTCTGGTGGTACTCCCATACTTCTAGAAACGGCATTAAAATCATCAAAAGGGTTCTTGCTATCTTCTACCATCTATAAAACCTTGTGAATTACTTTTTTAAATTTAGCAATTATAGCTAAAAAAGATAAAACGGCTTTTAAGCCTAAATATATTATACTTTTAAAATCTAATTTTTGGAGTGTAATTTGAAACAAAAGCTAATTTTAATCGGTGCGTCCACTGGTGGTCCAGGTCATCTAAAAAAGCTTCTAACTGGTATTACTTTGCCATCATATGCCTCCATTATTATCGCTCAACATATGAGTAAAAATTTCGTTGGCTCTTTTGCTAATAGGCTTAGCCAAGAGCTAAACTCAGAAGTTGAGTTGCTAAATAATAAAGTAACACTAAAAAACAAAATCTATATCTGCGAGCAAAATAGCATTATTTTAAATTCTCAAATCCCAACTGCAAATATTGATCAAAGTGGAATTGCTACTACATATAATCCAAATGTAAATATGTTATTTAAATCGGCTGTACCGATTTGCAAAGTAATCGATGTAATGGGAATACTGCTAACTGGCATTGGCGATGATGGTGCTAGTGGATTAAATGAACTATATAAAGCTGGTGCAAAATGTATAGCAGAAAATGAGCAATCAGCTATAGTCTATGGAATGCCTAGGCGTGCTAAAGATATAAATCCAAATTTAGAAATTGCCAATTTAGATATGATTAGAACAAATTTGCAAAGGTTTATCATATGAGCGACTTTGAATGCAGTATTAATGATCTTTTAGAATTTATCGAGCTAACTAAAAAATATAGCGGCAATGATTTAATAAGCAAAAAAGAGATTGTAAAAAATAAAATAGCTCATTTTGCCAAACATAAAGAGATAGATAGTATGCATACCTTGTGCGGCAAATTTCAGTATGATAAGATCTTTAGGCAAGAACTTTTAAATTTAATAACCATAAATGAGACATATTTTATGCGTGAGCTAAACCAGCTAAACTCAGCTATGCAATACGCCAATACTCTAAGCATAAGTGGTAATACAGTTAAAATTTTATGCGCTCCATGTAGTAGCGGAGAAGAGGTGTATTCGCTTGGAATTTTAGCTAAAACCATTGGAATTGATAAATACCGCCTAAAAATCACTGGAATTGATATAAACTCTGATATGATTCAAAAATGCAAAGAGGGAATTTATAACGAACGATCAGTTAAAAATATTAGGCAATCTCAAAAAGAGATATATTTTAAAAAAGTCAATTCTGATTATAAAATTAAACAAGAACTAATGCCAATGATTGAATTTAAAACTATAAATATATTTAATGATTCACTCTTTGCACTTGGGCAGTTTGATATTATTTTATCTAGAAATATGATGATATATTTTGATGAGAATTACCGACTTTTGACCATTGAGAGATTTGCTAAAATTTTAAAGCCATATGGGCGAATTTACTTTGGTAGTGCTGATTTGGTACCATACTGCGATCTATATAGCAAAATAATAGACCTATCAGGTACCTATTATGAAAAAGTATAACGCCTATATATGATAAAATAATATAAAGCACCAAATAAAAATATAACTGCCATTAAAAAGGTAATCATCGCTAAACTCACCCCACTTTCATAAAGCACCCCAATCATAAAGGATATGGTAGCAGATACCAAATAATATATCATATCCTTATAGGCTATTACTCTACCATAAAATCTCTTATCGCAGCTATTTTGTAACATTGTAAAAGTATATGACCATAATGTAGAGGTGCAAAATCCAGCCGCTACCAGTCCAATTAACCCCAAATAATAATCAAACTGCAACACAGCCCACAACCCAATACCTAAAAATTCCCCAATAAATAACCATATCAGTGTTTTATTATTTATAAATTTGCTCAAAATCATAGGCCCAACTACTAAAGAAATCGCCCGAGTCATATTCATAAAACCAATTATAAGAGAAATACTCATAATCTCTTTATACTGATACTTTGCCATTAATGCAATTAAATTATCATACGCAGTTACCCCAACAAATGAGTGCAAAAATATTATATGCATTAAAACTGGATTTGCTCTTATATACCCTAGCCCCTCTTTCATCATATTAAAAATATTTTGACTAGTTGTTTTAATAACTACTGGTGCTTTAAGCCTACTAATAAGCCCTAATCCCACAATATAAAGTCCAAAATCAAACAAAAATGACGCCTTTATCCCAAAATAGTGGATAAAAATCCCAGCCAATCCCATCCCAGCAGTATATGAGACCGCCCAAATGATAGAATGAATCTCATTGGCTAATTTTAAATTTTTTTTAGTCATCAAATTTGGCAGTAGACTCATCTCAGTTTGAAAATAGACAACCCCAACACCCATCCGTACAAAAATAATAATAAAAAGCAACCAAAGCAACGAAATATCATCTATAAAAATCAGCATAAAAACAGTAATAATCTCTATAAAAAGCATAAGCATCATTAATTTTTTAGGGCTAAATTTATCCACAATGACGCCATTTATTGGTGCTAGTAATACATTTGGGATAAATGCCATCGCAGCAGCTAAAGTAATAGCCCACACAGGTGCATCAAGCTCAATAAGCAAAGCAAAAATCCCTGTATGAGAAAACCACATACCAAAATAACATATAAACTGCACTGAGCTTAGTACTCTTAAATTTGGCTTATATCGAAGTAAAATATAATATTTTTTCAATTATCAACCTTGTTTTTATTATTTAACTACTTTAATTTAAAGCGCAATAATACATATTTACAAATAAAAAAATAATAAAATAAAGTTTCATTTTTGAACTAAACTTTAAAAAAATTTTCATTTTAAATGAAATATTTACTAAAAATTTTATAGAATACAAAGAAAAACTTTAAAGGAATAAAAATGAAAAAAATTTTAGTAACTAGTGCTTTAGTAGCTGGAATATTTTTTAGTGGATGTACTACAAGTTTAACTCAAGCATATAGTGATACAGTAAATAGCATTAATGAGACAGCAAGAGAAATCAATGCTAAGAATGAAGAAAAGAGAAATAAAAATAATAAAAGTACAAATACAAATAATAAGTATGAAGCATTAAGCGAAGATGGAGATACTAGATTTGGAACAGTGTATTAATATTTTATAGCTTACACTAAAATCATCTCCCCAAGTAAATCTCTTTATTTTTAACTTCATTTTCTCTTACTTTAGATTTAGAGTAAGAGAAGTTTTGATTTTCTTTAATTACGCTCTCTTTACAATTTTAATAAGCTTGAATTTTGCCAGTTTTTGATACAATACACTATAAAAATTTTAAGGAAATTATGTGAGTAGATTAAGTGTTGATGAGGCTCTAGACCTTATCAAAAATGGAGATTTAAGGGAGCTTGGAGAGTTAGCAAGTGCTAAAAAGTTGCAGTTGCACCCTGAAAAAATTACAACATTCATTGTCGATAGAAATATTAACTACACCAATACCTGCTGGGTTGATTGTAAATTTTGTGCCTTTTATAAACATGTTAATGAAGAAGATGCTTATCTACTAAGCTTTGATGAAATCGATCGCAAAATAGATGAGTTAATTGCAATTGGTGGGACTCAAATTTTATTTCAAGGTGGCGTCCATCCAAAATTAAAAATACAATGGTATGAAGAGCTAGTCTCTCACATTGCTACAAAATATCCAAATATTGATATTCACGGTTTCTCAGCTGTAGAGATAGATTATATCGCAAGAGTCTCTAAAATTTCAATTCCAGAGGTTCTTTTAAGATTAAAAAATGCTGGATTATACAGTATTCCAGGAGCTGGAGCTGAAATTTTAAGCGATAGAGTTCGTGATATCATTTCACCTAAAAAATGCTCTAGCAGCACCTGGCTAGAGGTACATAAAGAGGCTCATAAAATTGGTCTAAAAAGCACAGCAACAATGATGTTTGGTACAGTTGAGAGCGATGAAGAGATTGTAGAACATCTAGATAAAATCCGTACTCTTCAAGATGAGACTGGCGGCTTTAGAGCGTTTATTTTATGGAGTTTTCAATCGGCCAATACTAGGCTCATTGCCGAGCATCCACACATCAAAAAGCAATCACCAAATAGGTATCTACGCCTACTAGCTGTATCACGACTATTTTTAGATAACTTTAAAAATATTCAAAGTAGCTGGGTTACACAAGGCTCATATATAGGACAATTAGCCCTTAAATTTGGCGCAAATGATCTTGGTAGTACAATGATGGAAGAAAATGTTGTAAAAGCAGCAGGTGCTAGCTACAGAATGAGTCAAGCCCAAATGATCGAGCTTATCAAAGATATTGGCGAATTTCCAGCTAAACGAAATACAAATTATGATATTTTGGAGAGATTTTAATCTCTTCTTTTTATTACCCATAAATTTAAAAGATTTTAAAATATTGCAACACTATAAATAAAGCTTTTATCGCTACATTTTATAATCTCTCCAAAAGCTCCTAAACTCTCATCGCTAGCCATATCAAGTGCATAAAATCCTAAATTTAAAAGCTTTATCCTAGCCTCTTTTAATGTCCAAATTTTATAAAATTCAATCAGTTGATTTTTAGAGTTAGCAACCCTTAATCTTTGTTCCTTACTAAAACAAAAATCTATATGGGCGCTAAAATTTCTATCTTTTATAAACTCCAAATCCACCCCTACCCTAGCAGTACTAATAGCCAAAATAGCACAATTATCGCTATGGCTTAATGAGGTATAAAGTGGTATATTTTTAATATTTTGATAGTTTTTTTCAAAATAAATTTTTAAAGACCTAGAGATTTTAAATTGACTATTTTGAGCCAAATTTGGACTATTTTTAAGCTTTATTTTATCATTTAGACTCAAATCATCATAACTATAATTATCAAATTTATCACTAAAAAGTAGTAAAATTTCCCCATCTTTTAATTCAAAATTATCCAAATTTAGCAAATCAAATCGCTCAAATTTATCTAAAACAAATTTAAGATACCAGATTTTCATTACTTAATTTTGCTATTATAGGTAGCATACAAAAGAGCAAAATATGCTAACAAAAACATACATAAAGCCGTACTAACTCCAAAACTAAACACTGCATAAGTAGCACTAAATCCAAGCATTCCAAAAGATATAATACTAGTTAAGCTAGCCAAAATAATGCCAAAATATCTCTCACGCAAAGCCAAATTTAAATTACTAGCAAATAGCACATAATCCACCCCAATAGTACTAGCTAAAATAAATCCAAAAATGGTAAAAATATTAAAACTAACCCCGGCTAAAAGCATTATAGCAACACCTATAAATGTCCCAAACAATATAATCCCAACCATCACGCACGCCCTAGCAAAGCTAAAAAAGAATAAAAATATCCCAAAAGCGCATACATAAGCTAGAAGTTTTAAATATATTGCATACTCTTTTGCTATGGTAAAATTATTACTAATGCTTTGTGTAAGATTAAAATAACTAGCATTATATTTTTGCAAAATCAAATCAAATTCATCGCTAAATCCAACATCAGAACCGATAAAAATTAAATTCGTATCACTATCGTAAATAAATGGCTCAAGCGGGTTATTTTGATCAAATTGAGAATTAAACTCATCAAAATTTATGGGGCTAAATTGAGATATATTTTCTAATGAGTTTTTCACTAAATTTAAATCAATTCCAAGCTCCTTATAAGCTTTTAAAATCTGCTCATTTTTAGCATAATTTTTCAAAGCTAGTTTTAGCTTTATTTGCTCATTTTGACTTAATAAAATCTTGCTAGCACCTTGATAATTTGTAATATTTAACTCGCTTAAAAGCTTTATTTCTTTTGCTATTTTATCATCATTTGGGCTAAAATTTAATGCTATAAAGCTACTTTGAAATGGATTTTGGCTAATTTGTAAAAACTTCTTACTTTGAGCTAATAGCTCATCATTTAGCGATGAGTAGTTTCTAATATCATCTTTAAAATCTATACTTGGTAAAATATAGATAAAAAATATAATCACACCAAAGACAAATATTGCCATAAAAAATATCAATATTCTTTTAAATTGCAAGATATAAAAGTTAAATTTTATAAACCCATCAAGCGCTAAATCAAAAATTTTATAGCTTTTAAATTTGCTATTTTCTAAGATATATGGTAGTAAAAAATATGTAGCTATAAACGCACCTACAAGACTAAAAATAGATATAACAGCTATCTGTTTTAAAAAACCAATTGGAGCTAAAATAAATAGAGCATAGCCTAAAATTGTGATGAATAATCCAATTAAAAATATCTTTAAAAATCGCCTTATATCATCTTTTTTAATAGCACGACCTTGCACATATCCTAAAAAATGCATCGCAAAATCTAGTATAAGCCCAATTAAACTAATACTAATAATAATACTAAAAAGTGTTATCTCATCAAATATTAAAAATGCTCCACTAAGCCCACATAAAAAGCTAAAAATAATGACAATAATAAGCTTAAATATACTATAACTACCAAATGCCAAAATCAACAAAATTCCAATCATTACCAAAGAGAGACTACCCATTATAATACTCTCTTTATTGCCCTCATCTTTAGCAAATCCAGCAAAAATCTCACTTCCAATAATGAGCAATTCATCCCCATTTTTTTTAGCATTTTCTTTAGCAGTTTTATAAAATTCCAATAGCTTAGAACTACTAAAATTATCACCTAAAACCCCATAAGCAAAGTAATAAATTTGGTTATTATAAGTAGCTTTTAGGCTTTGGGTTTTTAAATCTAGTGTTAAATTACTAGGCATTAAAAGTGTAGAATATGAGTTAAAATTTAAAAAATCATTAGGAATAATTCGGTAGTTAAATGGATTAAATAAATTACTTGCATTAGAGGCAAAAAACTGCTCTGGTTCATATAAAATTTGATTAAAAATTTTCCTATTTATAGTAGCCAAACTAGTATTATTAAGTGCTGTTAAAAATTTCTGATCAATATCATATGTAAGCTTAAATTCGCTAAAAATTTCACTACTACTAAGCTCTTGTAAAAGCTTAAAATTTGAGCTTAAAAACATAATATTTTTAGCATTTTTACTTTGCATACTCTCTAAAATTGCTGATTCATTAGAATCTAAACTAATAAGAGTGTAAATATCACTTTTAACCTTATTAAGCGAACTAAAGATAAATCCAAGCATTAAAAGACTAAAAGTCAAAAATATAATATATATAAGATGTTTTTTCATCTAGTTAAATTTAAATTCATTTATAGTCTTATCGCCATTTGCCTCATCAAAACTCATAATTTCAATATGCTCTTTGCCGCTAATGTTGATTTGATTAAATATCTTTTTTAGCCATATATTTTTTGGTTTTAAATTTAGTTGCCACTGTGCTTTATTGCCACTTAGGGTTATATCAAACTGCTCTTTTATAGAGTCAAAATCAAAACTTAATAGGCTTAAAATTAACTCTTTATCATAGTTTTGTTCTAATTTTTGCCATACATTTTGAGCATTTGCGATCCAAATTCCATCTTTTGTGATTTTAGATTTTTGTTTAATTGGCGATGTTATACTCCATATCAATTCACCATTTGCAATCTCAAACTCACCCCTGCTTTGTAAAACCTGATCAAAGTGCTTTAAATGCTTGTTTTGAATAAATTCACCTTTAGTTGAATTTGAGTGAATTTGTTGTAAATATTCTAAATTAAAAGCATATAAATTTGATAAAAAAATTATAAAAAAAACAGATAAAAATCGCATAAAATACCCTAAATCATTAATGATAATTTGGGAATTCTAGCAAAAATATGTTAATATTAACAATTATGATTTTTAAATTTAGTGATATTTTAGGAGTTTCTATGCGCTGTGTGGATGTTTTAGTTATTGGCGGTGGCCCTAGCGGGAGCATTGTAAGTGCGTTATTAAACAAACAAGGAATTAAGGTTTTATGTGTTGAAAAGGAAAAATTTCCTCGCTTTGTAATAGGCGAGAGTCTATTGCCAAACTGTATGAATATCTTGCGTGAGGCTGGATTTTTAGAAGCAGTTGAAGCATATGGATTTCAGTACAAAAATGGGGCTGCATTTAGCTGGAAAGATGAATATAGATATTTTGATTTTTGTGACAAATCTAGCAATGGCGATGGTACAACATTTCAAGTTCAAAGGGCAGTTTTTGATAAAATTTTAATAGATGAAGCAATAAAGCAAGGCGTTGAAGTATGCTTTGAAACTGCTGTAGAAGATATAAATTTCTTAGATCAATACACAGAAGCAACACTATCAGATGGCCAAAAAATTCAAGCAAAATATATAATAGACGCTAGTGGATACGGTAGAGTTTTACCTCGCAAGCTAAACCTAGAAGTGCCTTCAACTCTATCTCCTAAAAAAGCTTATTTTACACATATTAAAGATAATATTGATGAAATTCTATACGATAGAAAAAAGATTTTAATTACAACCCATCCTGAATTTAGAGATGTTTGGTTTTGGCTAATTCCTTTTTCTAATGGTCGTTGCAGCATTGGAGTAGTAGGCGAAGAATCTAGATTAAATATAAACTCAAGTGACGAAGATACCCTAAAACATCATGTTTATCTAGCCCCGATGTTAAAAAGGCTTTTAGAGAAAGCAGTTTGGGATACGCCTATTAGGACAATTAGCTCATATTCTAAAGATGTTAAGCAACTATATGGTCACAGATATGTGCTTTTAGGCAATGCAAGTGAATTTTTAGACCCAGTATTTAGTTCAGGAGTTACAATTGCTATGGTTTCAGCTAAGCTTGCAAGTCAAGTTGTAACAAAGATATTAAATGGTGATCAAGTTGATATGCAAAAAGAGTATGTAGAACCGCTAATGTTTGGTATCAATACATTTAGGACATATGTTGAGGGTTGGTATAATACTAAATTCCAAGATGTAATCTACGCAAAAGATGAAAATCATAAAGTAAAAAGGCAAATTTGCTCTATTTTAGCAGGGTATGCGTGGGATCATACTAATCCATATGCAACCAGATCCAATGAAGCATTAGAAGTATTGGCTCAAATTTGCAAAAGATAATTTTAATTATACTAGCCTCTATATTTTTAGGCTGCGCTAAGTATCAAGTTCCAAATCTAGATATAACTCAAAAGCGCTTTAGTGTAGATATTGATGGGGCTATTTATTTGCTATATATTTCTAAAAATGATGGGTATTATTTTGCCCTTTTTGACTCTTTTGGTGCACCACAATCTAGTAAAGTGCTAAAAAATGGAACCTTTAAATCTACTAAATTTCTACCTAGAAATAGCTTTTATGATCAGCTATTTATTGAGAGTTTAGATATTTTACAAAAAAATTTAAAGGTCAAAGAATTTATTTTAGATAATAAAAAAATTAGGATGGTAGAAATTTGAGTATATATATTAACGCATATGATGGTATTTGTAGCCTTGGTAACAATAAAAATGAGATAATGCAAAATATTTTTAAATGCAAACCATCAGCTACTAAAAACCAAATTCAATCAAAAGATTTTATGGTTGGTAAAATAGAAAATTTGCAAGATTTTAGTAAAGATGTAAAAGAGATATACAAAACACGAACCAATTTAATTCTTCACCATCTACTACTTAATATGCAAGAGCCTTTAAATGAGCTTTTTGCCAAATTTAGCAAAGATAAAATTGCAGTAATTATCGGTACCACAACAGCTGGTGTGGAAGAGAATTATAAATCTATAAAAAAAGTTGAGTCTGATCTATTTTTTATGCGCAACTCACTAGGTAATCCAAGCGAGTTTATTAAAGATTTTTTAGGATTAAACTCATTAGCCTTTGGCCTCTCATGCGCTTGTACATCTGGAGCAAAGGTCTTTATAGAGGCTGCTAGATTGCTTGAGTCAAATTTATGCGATGCAGTGATATGTGGTGGCGTAGATAGCTTAAATACTCTTACAATATATGGCTTTGATAGTCTAGAAATTCTAAGTCAAAATAATGCATTGCCATTTTCAAATAATAGAGATGGAATCAATATCTCTGAAGGTGCAGCGCTTTTTATACTTAGTAAAGATATAGCAGATATAAAGCTTAAAGGTTTTGCTACTAATAATGATGCCTTTCATATTACCAAACCAAATGAAAACTTCACCGCACAAAAAGATGCTATTATAAGCGCATTAAATATGGCTAATTTAAATACTAGTGATATTGATTATATAAACCTTCATGGTACTGGCACTAACGCTAATGATAAAATGGAGGCAAATTTAATCAATAATATATTTCCTAATACTTCATGTAGCAGCACAAAGGGACTAATGGGGCACACGCTTGGTGCTGCTGGTGCATTAGAAGCTCTAATCTGTGCTGATATTATAAATCAAAGCCTACAAAATAGTCAAAGCCAGCTACCACCGCACCATTATGATGGAATATATGATAAAGAACTACCAGTAATTAATCTAGCTAGGCTAAATACAAATTCAAAAATCAAAAACTGCCTATCAATCTCATTTGCCTTTGGCGGGGACAATAGTGCTATTATTTTAGGAGTATAAATGTATATTCAAGAGCTAATTCCTCATAGCGGAGCGATGGTCTTAGTAGATGATATCGTAGAGAAAAAAGATGATTTTATCAGCGTTAAAACGCTTATTAAGTATGATAATCCATTTTTACAAGATGGGAAATTTCCTACATTTAACACTCTAGAAATTATGGCACAAAGCTTAGTTGTATATCGTGGCTTAAATGATAAAGGCTCAAATACTAGACTTGGATTTTTGCTTGGGGCTAGGAGATTTGAGATTATAAAGCCAAATTTAAATATAGGTGATGAGCTAATTACTAAAACTTATATTTCAGAGGATTTTGATGGGATGGGAGTCTATGAAAGTAGCGTATATGTAGATGACAAATTAGTAGCTAGTGCTAGCATTAGCGTATTTAACCCATCTCAAGAACAACTAGATCAAATTTTAAAGGCAAGTAATGAGTAAAACAGTATTAATAACAGGCTCAAGTCGTGGTATAGGCCTTGGCGTAGCAAGAAGATTAAAACAAAATGGATATGAGATTATTTTACATGGCAAAAGCCAAAGCGATGCACTAAAAAAGGCTCAAGATGAGCTTAATGCAAAGGCTTTAATATTTGATGTAGCAAATACAGATGAGTGCAAAGCAGTACTTGAGGATTATACTAATACTAATCCAGCCCTATGGGGTATAGTTTTAAATGCTGGTATCACTTGCGATAATACCTTTGTAGCTCTTGAAGAAAATGAGTGGAAAAATGTAATTGATGTAAATTTAAATAGCTTTTATAATGTCTTAAAGCCACTTTTAATGCCAATTATAAGACAAAAAGCTGGTAGAATCATAGTAATGAGCTCAGTCTCAGGTATAATTGGCAATAGAGGCCAAAGCAATTATAGTGCTTCAAAAGCTGGATTAATAGGCGCTTCAAAAGCCCTAGCTGTTGAATTAGCAAGCCGTAATATTACAGTTAATGTAGTAGCCCCAGGGCTTATTGATACTGAACTTACAAATGATAAAAATCTCCCTATTGAAGAGATTTTAAAAGCTATACCAGCTAGACGCAGTGGGAGCATAGATGAAGTTAGCGGACTAGTAAATTTTTTATTAAGCAATGAGGCTAGCTATATTACAAGACAAGTTATTGGAGTTAATGGAGGTTTGTGTTGAGAGTATTTATAACAGGATATGGAATCGTAAGCGCCTTTGGTAAGAGCTGGGCTGAGTTTAGGTCTGCTTTATTAAAAAAACAAAATGCAGTTAAATATATGAAAGATTGGGAACAATATAAGGAGCTAACCACATATCTTGGTGCGCCAATTTTAGACTATCATTATCCAAAGGATTGGAGCAGAAAGCAGCTAAGAAGCCTAGGTAGAGTCTCGCAATATAGTGTTGAAGCTGCTGGACTGGCTTTACAAATGGCTGGACTTTATAAAGATGAGAGAATTCAAGATGGTAGAATGGGTGTAGCTAGTGGTTCTAGTACTGGAAGTACAGATGCAGTTATGCAACTTGCAAAGCTTTTATTTATGGGAGAGAGTGATTGTAATGCAAATTCATATATAAAATCAATGCCGCACACTACAGCGGCAAATATAGCTATATTTTATGGCTTAAAAGGTAGAATGATTCCTACATCATCAGCTTGTACTTCGGCTTCACACGCTATAGGTTACTCATATGAGGCTATTAAATATGGCCAAATTC
>NZ_JAGCNF010000020.1 GCF_017646085.1 Campylobacter sp.
CATATTTTTTCTTAGGATCTTTGACATATAAATACCCCATCATTTCTAGGTGTAAAGCAGAACAGAACTCAGTACAATAATAAGGGAATACACCTTCCATATCAGCTTTAAAATTCACGCTTGCAGTTTTACCTGGTTCGATTGATGCATGGACATTGTATAGGTCAATTGCAAAGCCGTGAGTCTCATCTTGAGCACGTTCTAGGTTGGTTAGATAGATGGTTACATTATCATCTTTATTTACCTCTATATGCTCAGGGTTAATATGGCTTCTAACAAGAGTGGCATATACAGTTACATTTTTGCCATCTCTTTCAATTCTTTCTTGACCTGCTAGAGTCATACCTACTGATTGTTCGCCTGTTCTTGAGTTTGTACCCATTTTGTATGTCATTGCTGGTTTTAATTTGCTAGCTGCAATTGAGATAACATCATGAGGTTCACCAAGTGGAATTGGCATATCATAGATTAACTCCATTTTTGCACCAGTTATATCTATTAGCTGGTGATTTTGTGGATGAAGTGGTCCTACTGGGTTAAATCTATCAATTGATAATTTATCAAGAGCTAGAGCATATTTGCCAACAGGTTTAGCTGATTTACCTTCCATTGTATCTAGGTGACCGATATTGTAATGGACATTTACTCTATCTAGAGTTTTTAGTTTTTTATAATCCCATTTTACAATTTGACTATCTACATATAGTGAGGTATATACCACGCCATCTTTAGCATCAAAAGAGTTGTGAAGTGGTCCAAGGCCTAGTTCTACTTGACCGTGTAGAGATTTTTGCATATCTAAGATTGGAATTCCAAATGGATCTTTACCTGCAAATTCTTTTTTGTCTATTAAGGCCTTCATTTTTCTAAAGTCATATACGCTAGCGTGAGTATCTAACTTACCGCCTACTATAATATATCTACCATCAGGGCTTACATCTACACCATGTGGAGATTTTGGTTCTGGAACTAAAAATAGCGCATTATTAGCCACAGCTACACTAATAGGAATAACTCTGTGGTTATTAATTACTTTGTAATTTTTAGGATCTTTAGCTAGTTTTTCTAGAATTTGCCAGTTATACATATGCATGTAGTCAGTATCATTTCTACTCATACCAGCTTCAAATGGAGGAAGACCCTTTTCTATACCGCCAGTATACATCTCTGAGTTAAAGCTATTTGTAAAAGCCCAACCCATTGATTCGCCTTTACCAGCATCACTTAAGTCTTGCATATATGGAGGAAGTTCAAGTGAAAATGATGCTTTCTCATCAATTTTACCTTTTGGATAATCAAATTTCCAAAATGTGATCGCACCTCTATATACAGACTCATACTCTTCGATTGGATGGTAGTTATTATCTAGTGGAGCTGCGTACTGACTAGCTTCGATTACATACTCTGTATTTGGAGTTACAAAGCTACCGCCGTGTTCGCTTTTCATAATTGGATTTACTACAATTTGGGTAGTTTCAAAGTCATGAAGATTAATTACAGCCGTTCTTGGGTTTGCTTTATCATTTATAAATAGATAATCGCCTACATATTCACCATTTTTTTCAGTGAAATTTGGATGGTGAGTATCACCCCAAGTTATATCTTTACCTCTAATAGCACCGCCTTTTAGTACGGCTTTACTCTCATTATCATAGCCATAACCTTGCCATGGTTCTGGAGTAAATACACCTATGTATTTATAAATTCTCATAGATGGAACACCATATACAATTACTTGGCCACTTTGACCACCAGAACTAAAGACAATATACTCATCTTTGCGTCCACTTGGTTGATAGGTTTTAGCTGCAGCTAAAATATCCTTCTCACTTAAGTTACGCTCTTTCATGATAGTTTCAAGTTCGCTAGCACCAAAAAGGCTAGATAAACTCAAACATAAGCCAGCGCCAAGCACTAATGGCTTTTTGATAAAACTATGCATAAAGCTCTCCTTTTATAGAATTTGTATCAATTACTCAATACCAAAATCACAAGAAAAAATAGCACGATTCCATAATACTATTTGACTATTTTTACTAATAAACATATCCAAAATTGAATCATAGCCAATTTTTATGCTATTTTTTAAATTTAGATTTAAATCATAAATATATAAATTTGAATCCCAATCACCAATATAAATATTATTTTTATTAATTTTTATTGTGCTTATTTGATTTTTTGAAATTTTATAAGTTTTATTTTTATAGATTATATTACCGTCCATTAGTCCTATGATTAACTCTGAATTTATATCTGTTATTGTTGTTGGTAGATTTGGTGCTTTCATAATTTTGCTAATTTGTAGAGTATCTAGATTAACTTTATATATATTTCTATCAAAACTAGCGATATAAATATTATTGCCTATTATATGCGTAGTGATTATTTTAGAGTTTAAATTTAGGTTTGATTTTTTATATATGTTATTAATTGTATCATATATTATCAAAGTTGTACTACCAAGAGTAAATATAATTTTGTCTTTGATAAAACCTATAGATGTAACTCCATCTATTATATTAGTTTTTGTTGGGTCTATTAGAATTTTCTTATGACCTTTTGGGTTGAGTTGTATAGCATAGCCACTATCAAAGCCTATTATAAGATTTGAATTATTAAATTTAATTATATTTATTTTATCAGATTTTGCATCTATTTGAGATAGTATTTTATAGGTTTTTAGATCTGCTATATATAAATTTTTAATATCGCTATATCCTATTTGTGTTTGACTAATATCTACACTATTTATATCGCTACTAGGTTTTTGCACTATTTGACATTTTGCAAAGCTCATTAAGACAAACGCCAAAACGCAAAGTAGAACTCTCATACTTTATTTCCATTCATAAATTTTTATAAGGTTAATATGAATTTACATAATTTGCAATTATACCATATTTTAACTTTTATAATATTAAAATATTTAAATTTTTTAATCAAATTCAATATATTTATTATAATAGATAATATTTATTATATTAAGATTAAGAGTATAAAAAGTATTAAATTTATATTAGATAGCTAGGCATATTTGCCTAGCTGTAAGAATTATAGACTTAGTCCAAATACTGTAGTTGTAAGGAATATAACTGTTAGTGTAATTAAGAATATTCCTATTATATTTAGCCATAGACCAGCTTTAATCATATTGCTTATTTTGACATAACCAGAGCCGTAGGCAATAGCATTTGGCGGAGTGGCTACTGGTAACATAAATGCACAAGTAGCAGCAAGAGCAACTGGAATTGTAAATAGCATTACGCTTTCTCCTTCATATCCTAGACCAATTGCCACACCAGCAATTACTGGCAAGAATGCAGCAGCTGTAGCTGTGTTTGATGTGATCTCTGTTAAGAATATAACAAGAGCTGTAACAACTAATATAATTAATATAATCGGCATAAATCCAAGAGCTGATACCTGATGTCCTATCCATAGGCTAAGACCAGTTTTGCTAAATTGAGCTGAAAGAGCAAGACCGCCACCAAATAGGATTAGAATATCCCATGGAAGTTTTTTAGCAGTATCCCAATCGATTAATCTTTCACCATTTTTGTTAGCTGGAATTATGAATAGAAGAACTGCAACACACATAGCAATAACTGAATCAAGACTTGAAACTTTAATGCCGTAGTGTTTAAATATAAATCCAAGGAATATCCAGCAAAGTGCTGCAAGTACAAATACAGCACCAACTAACCACTCAGCTCTACTCATTGAACCTAGTTTTTTATATTCTGCATGAATAACTTCTCTACCACCTGGTATCTCATCAATTTCAGGTTTAAATAATACATAAACCAAAAGCGCCCAACAAGCAGCTAGCATAATTACAGCTAGTGGAACACCCATTAGCATCCACTCACCAAATCCAATCTCAATACCAAATTCGTTTTTCATATGAGCTACTAAAAGCGCATTTGGCGGTGTTCCAATGATTGTACCAAGTGAGCCAATCGAAGCAGCATATGCAATACCAAGCATTAAAGCGATACCAAAATTTGAAGTATAATCTTTGGTTCTAGCTTTTATTTCATTTACTACATCTTTGCCTTTATGAATTACAGCACTTGCTATTCCGCCTTGAGTGCCTTTGCGGCTTACTTCATCAAGGTGTTTTAAATCGCCTTCTACTGTGCCATCATCTTTGCCAGTTAATTTGCTTACTAAATGAAGAACAGAAAGACCAACTGGAAGCATCATAACAGCAGTTGCTGTATTGCTAACCCACATTGAGATAAAACCAGTAGCTATCATAAATCCAGCTACAAGGCGTTTAGGGCTAGTACCTACTAAAAGTACAATGCCAAGAGCAATACGAGAGTGAAGGTTCCATTTTTGCATAGCAAGAGCTAGAACAAATCCGCCCATAAATAGATAAATAGTATCACTAGCATATGGAGCAGCAGCATTTTTGAATGTATCAACACCAAGAATAGGGAATAAAACCATTGGAAGAAGAGCCGTAGCAGGAAGTGCAATCGCTTCAGTCATCCACCATATACCCATAAGAACCGCAATAGCAGCCACTACAGGAAGTGCATCGATATTTAGAGTTTTGCCATTTGCTGCAGCAGTAGCGATCTCGCCAGCATTGCTAGGCATTATGTAGTAAACAAGCATAGCTGCTAAAACACCGCCAATAAGGCCGATGATTTGTACAGCATTTGTCTGTTTATCAACAGGGATGTTTGGATTAGACATCTGTTAACCTTTATTATGAAATTATTTAAAATTGCATTATATCAGCAATATTTCAAATTTAATAAATTTAAGCCTAAATTCAGGAAAAAATTTATAAAAATGTGTAATTTAGTAACACTTTATTATAATTTTGATTTAAAATTTTATTTCAAGTTATATTTAAATTTAATAATTATTGACCCAAATTTAATTCAATAGAAATTAATAACTATTATCATTTACAGAATATTTACTTCTTATCGCTAATATTTCCTCATTAAAATTAAATTCTAGGAGAAAATGATGAGAAAGATTATCATTGCTACGTTGCTTGGTGCTACTACGCTGATATCGGCTGAACTCAATATATATTCAGCTAGACATTATGATGCTGACTTTGAGATATATAAAAAATTTGAGGCTCAAACTGGCATCAAAGTAAATCATACAACCGCAAAAGCACCTGAGCTAATTAAAAGATTACAATTAGAAGGCAAGAATTCTCCAGCAGATATATTTATAACTGCTGATGTTTCAAATTTGACTGAAGCAAAAAATGCAAATGTATTAGCCCCAGTAGATTCTAAATTTCTAAAAGATACAATAGCTCCAAATTTAAGAGATAAAGATGATATGTGGTTTGCTATTACTAAAAGAGCAAGAATTATCGCATATGATAAAAACGCTAAAATTGATCCAAATTTAGTAAAAAATTATGAAGATTTAGCAAAGCCTGAATTAAAGGGTAAAATTTTAGTAAGAAGCGCAACAGCTCCATATTCTAAAACATTACTTGCCTCAATTATTGCAAATGATGGCAAAGAAGAAGCTAAAAAATGGGCAAAGGGAGTATTGGATAATTTAGCAATGCCTCCAAAAGGTGGCGATAGAGACCAGGCTAGACAGATGGTATCTGGCGTAGCTCCATATGCTGTTATGAATACTTATTATATAGGGCTTTTAAGAACATCTAAAAACCCAAAAGATGTAGAAGTGGGTAACTCAATTGGTATAATATTCCCAAATCAAGATGGCCGTGGTGCGCATATTAATGTAAGCGGAATTGCTATGACAGCTTCAAGTAAAAATCAAGAGGCTGCTAAGAAATTTATGGAATTTATGCTAAGCAAAGAGGTTCAAACAATGCTAACAAATATCAACTATGAGTACCCAGCAAGAAGCGATGTAGAGCCTTCTGATGTGGTAAAATCATTTGGTAAATTTAAAGAAGATAGCATAGAAGTATCAAAAATTGCAGATAATGTCAAAGATGCCGTACTTATCTATGATGAAGTAGGATTTAGATGAGAGATAAAACAAAAGCTATAAAGGCCCTTGGGCTTTTTATAGCTTTTTTAGTTGTTATTCCTGTTATTAGTATTTTTATTGAATTTGGCTCATATCTATTTGTTGAGGCTTTTGCTAGCAGTGATGAGTCAAGACTAGCTCAAATTAGTGGGAATTTAAGTCATTTTTTTGAGTTTTTATTTTTTAGATTCGTTAAAGATACATTTATAGTAGCTTTTTTTGTATTAATCATTTGTTATATTTTAGGTGTTTCTACAGCTTATTTGGTTAGTAATTATAATTTTTATCTCTCTAGAATTTTAGAAAATTTACTTATTCTACCACTTGCTATTCCAGCTTATATTTTGGCTTTTGTGTATGTTGGGATTATGGATTATGGGGCTGAGTTTGAAACTATCTTTGGTTTTAGAATTGATATTTTTAATATTTATGGCGTGATTTTTGTACTTAGTATATCATTATATCCTTATGTATATTTATTTGCCAAATCAGCTTTTAAGAGCGAATCAATGGCTATTTACGAAGTGGGAAAAATTCATGGCTATAGCGAATTTAAAATATTTTATAAGGTTAGTATAAAAATAGCTATGCCAAGTATTATAGCTGGACTTATGCTTGTACTTATGGAGGTTTTGAGTGATTATGGCGCTAGCGCGTATCTTGGTGTAGATACATTTAGTGCTGGTATTTTTAAGACTTGGTATGATCTTGGGGATCCATACTCATCAAGTGCACTTTCAGCAATTTTAATGCTTTGTGTATTTGCTCTTATGTATATAGAGTATAAAGAGCGTCAAAAGAGTAAATTTAGCTTTAATCAAGATATTAGCGAGTTTATCCAAAAAAGAGATCTTAGCAAATTTAAATCCATAATAGCAACTCTATATTGTTTTATAATATTATTTATAGGATTTATACTGCCGTTTATATGGCTTGGATATTGGGGGCTTAAAGATTATAAGCTTTTTGAAATTGATTTTTATATTTTGAGTTTAAATTCGCTTATTTTAGCTGGGATTACTGGGCTTGTTACTACTATTTTAGCATTTATCTTATGCTTTGTAGCTAGGGTAAGTAAGAGTAGCAAATTTAGTTTTTGGATACTTAAGGCTAGTTCGGTAGGATATGCTATTCCTGGGGCTGCGATTGGTGTAAGCCTTATGATAGCTGCAGCTTTTATAGGTGAAGTTTTTGATGTAGCGATTTTGGGCATATCATTTAGTGTTTTGATTTTTGCTTATGTAGTTAGATTTTTAGCTACTGCTATATACTCTATCGATGGCGGATTTGCTAAGATTCATACATCTATTGATGAGGCTGGATATATGCTACGCCCAAGCTATTTTATATTGATGTTAAAGCTATATATGCCACTATTAAAGCAGTTTTTCTTGCTCTCATTTTTAGTTGTGTTTATAGATACTATTAAGGAGCTGCCACTTACTCGTATGCTATCACCATTTAGTTTTGAGACATTGAGTGTTAAGGCGTTGTGGTATGCTACTGATGAGAGAATTTATGATAGTGCATTACCATCTTTAATGATAGTAGTATTATCACTTTTTGTATTAATTTTTACCCATATATTTATAAAGGCAAAACGTGCTAAAAATTAGAAATTTGCGTAAAAAATTTGGTCAAAATGAGGTTTTAAAGGGGATAGATTTAAATCTTAAAAGTAATGAAATTTTATCCGTTTTAGGTAGTAGTGGAAGTGGAAAAAGTACACTTTTAAGATGTATTGCCAGATTAGAAAGTAGCCAGTATGATGAGTTAGAATGTGGCTCAAATGTTGGTTTTATGTTTCAAAATTATGCGCTTTTTCCTCATCTTAGTGTATATGATAATATAGCTTTTGCGCTAAATAAACTAAGTAAAAAAGAGGCAGACGATAGAATCAATGAGCTTTTGATTAAATTTAGTATACAAGGGTTAAAGGATAAAAAGCCAGATCAAATCTCAGGCGGACAAGCCCAAAGAGTTGCCTTTGCTAGGGCAATTGCAGCTGGTGCTAAATTATTGCTTTTAGATGAGCCATTTTCAAATTTAGATCAAGGGTTAAAGCAGGCTTTAAGAGTAGAATTAAAAGATATGATTCAAAAAGAGGGTCTATCTGCTATTGTAGTTACTCATGATATTGATGATGCTTATTACTTAAGCGACAAGATAGCATTAATTGATAGTGGTAAAATTTTAGATATTGGCACTCCAAATAAACTTTTTTACAATGTAAAAGATGAAAAAAGCGCTCAAATGCTAGGCGGCTTAAATTATATTAGTGCTGATTTAATAGCTAAAGATAAATTTTTTGATTGGATTAAATCTCGTAATAATATATTTGCTTACTCTGAAATTTATATGGGTGGAGAGTTTGAGGCAAAGGTAATAAGTAAGAGCTTTATGGGATTATTTTATAAAATTGAGTTAGAGTATAAAGGGCTTAGATTTTATGTGCTTTGGCCATCTTGTTTAGAGATTTCAAATAGTGTTAAATTTGGGTTTTATAATTAGGCAAATATCTTATTATTAAATTTTAGATATAATTCCAGATTTTATTAAAATATGGATTAAAGATGAATGATATAATCAAGATTAGAGGTGCTAAAGAGCATAATCTAAAAAATATTAACCTAGATATTCCAAAAAACCAATTAGTAGTCTTTACTGGCCTTAGCGGAAGCGGCAAGAGTACGCTTGCATTTGATACTCTATATGCTGAGGGTCAAAGACGATATATAGAGTCTCTCTCAAGCTACGCTAGGCAATTTCTTGATAGAGTTGGCAAACCAGATGTAGAACATATAGATGGATTAACTCCAGCTATTGCAATTGATCAAAAAAGTACTAGTAAAAATCCACGTTCTACAGTAGGGACCATTACTGAAATTTACGATTATCTCAGACTTTTATATGCTAGAATCGGCGTCCAGCATTGCCCTAAGTGTGATCAAGTGGTATCTCAAATGAGTGCAAGCGATATCATAGATCAAATTCTTAAACTTCCAAATGGTGCTAAAATTACAATTCTTTCACCTATTGTAAGAGAAAAAAAGGGTAGCTTTGCTGATACATTAGAGAGTCTTGCAAATAAGGGCTTTATAAGAGCGATGATAGATGGCGTTATGGTGCGACTAGATGAAGAAATAGAGCTATCAAAGACTAAAAAGCATACTATAAAAGCTGTTATAGATAGAGTTGTAGTAAATGAAGAAAATAGTGCAAGAATTGCAGATGATGTACAAAAAGGGCTTTATGAAAGTTTTGGTGAGTTAGAAATTGAAGTTTTAAATGCTGATGAGATAGGATTAGAGAATTCACATATTCACTTTAGCGAACACAATGCTTGTTTTAATTGTAAAATTAGCTTTAATACACTTGAGCCACTTAGTTTTAGCTTTAATTCGCCCAAGGGGGCATGTCCTAGCTGCGATGGACTTGGAATTCGTTTTAGCTTGGATTTAAATAAAATCATAGATGATAGCTTAAGTATTGAAGATGGTGCTATTAAAGTAATGTATGGATTTAATAAGAGTTATTATTATAAATTTATAATGGCATTTTGTGAACAAAATGATATTAGTGTAAAAACACCATATTGCCAACTTGATGAGGATTCTAAAAGATTAATATTATATGGAAATGCAAAAAGTATTGACTTTTTATGGAAACGCCATAGAATCAAAAAGCATTTTGAAGGGGTTTTAAAAGTTGCGTATGAAATTTTAAAAGATGATAAAGATTTTAGCGAGTATATGACTGAAAAAGTTTGTGAAAGTTGTAAAGGTAATAGGCTATGTAGTGATAGTCTATCTGTCAAGGTGGCTTCTAAATCGATAGGCGATATTATCAATATGAGCATAGAAAATGCTACTAAATTCTTTAGTAATAATGATAATTTTGCTCATTTAAGCAATCAACAAACTCTAATAGCTACTCCGATATTAAAAGAGATAAATGAAAGATTATTTTTCTTATACGATGTAGGGCTTGGATATATTAGTCTTGGTAGAGATGCTCGCACTATTAGTGGTGGCGAGGCGCAGCGTATCAGAATTGCTAGTCAGATAGGGAGTGGACTAAGTGGAGTTATGTATGTATTAGATGAACCTAGTATTGGATTGCATGAAAGAGATACTTTAAAACTTATTAAAACATTGCGAAGTTTACAAGAAAAAGGCAATACTGTAATTGTAGTAGAGCATGATAAAAAGACAATTGAAGCTGCTGATTATATAGTAGATATTGGTCCTGGAGCTGGAATTTATGGTGGGGATGTAGTCTTTAAAGGTACATATAAAGAGTTATTAGCAAGTCAAACTCAAACAGCAAAATATTTAAATGGTCAAAAAGAGATTAATTATTATCAAGGTAGAAAGCAAAAACAGTGGCTAAGCTTAAGTGGAGTAACTATAAATAATATATCCAATTTAAGCGTAAAATTCCCACTTAGTAATCTTGTAGGCGTAACTGGTGTAAGCGGTAGTGGCAAGAGCTCACTAGTGCTTAGAGCTCTTTTACCAGCTGCTGAGATAGAGCTAAATCGAGCTAAAAAATTTCAAGCTTTAAAAGGAGCGAAAATAGAAGGACTAGATCAGTTAGATAAGGTTATATATTTAGATCAAAGTCCAATAGGTAGAACTCCGCGTTCTAATCCAGCTACATATACTGGAGTAATGGATGAGATAAGGGCGTTATTTGCAGCGACTAAAGAGGCACAAATCCGTGGATATAAAATCGGTAGATTTAGTTTTAATGTAAAAGGTGGCCGGTGCGAGAAATGTAGCGGTGAGGGCGAGATAAAGGTTGAGATGCACTTTTTGCCTGATATTAATGTAGTATGCGATATATGTAAAGGAACTCGCTATAATGCTCAAACTTTAGAGATAAGATATAAAGGTAAAAATATATCTGAAGTATTGGCTATGAGCGCTGATGAAGCGTTAGAATTTTTTGCAAAGGTTCCTAAAATTCATTCTAAGCTTAGTACTATTTGTTCAGTTGGTCTTGGCTATCTTACTTTGGGTCAGCCAGCTACTACATTAAGTGGTGGCGAAGCTCAACGTATTAAACTAGCCAAAGAGCTTAGCCGCACTGATACTGGCTCAACTCTTTATATTTTAGATGAGCCTACAACTGGATTGCATTTTGCTGATGTAGATAGACTCACTGGAGTATTGCATCATTTGGTTGAATTAGGAAATTCAGTTGTAGTAATTGAACATAATCTAGATGTTATTAAAAATTGTGACTATATTATAGATATGGGGCCTGAGGGCGGTGCAGGTGGTGGCAAGGTAATTGCTAAAGGTAGTCCAATAGAGCTAGCTAAAGGATATAAAAAGAGCGGTTCTCATACTGGTAAATTTCTAGCTTTAGAACTTAAGATAGAATAAAGTTAATTTTTAATTCATAGTAAAAGAATTCGGCTAGACCGAATTCTTTATTTTAAAGATCGCCAAAGAGTGCTTTTAGATTTTTTAGACCCTCTTCGTTGTTGATTTGACCTGCTGGTGTGGCGTTTGTCAATTCTTCTAGTTCAATCTCATATTTAGTTAACATACTTGCTAGTCTAATATTTATACCGCTTGCTCCAATTGCTTTTGATTTTTGTTCAGGTACTAAAGATACTATAGCTTTTTGACCATCTATTTTTACAGAACTTACAATAGCTGGAGCTAAAGCGCGTGCTACAAAAATTGCTGGTTCGTTACTATACTCAATAGCATCTATATTTTCACCATGAAGTTCTTGACTTACAGCATTAATTCTTACGCCTTTTATCCCTACTGTCGCACCTACTGCATCGATATTTGGAGTAGTAGAATATAGGGCAATTTTGGCTTTTTTACCCGGAATTCTAGCGCTATTTTGAATGATTACACCACCATCTTTAATCTCAGGAACTTCAGCTTTTAAAAGCGCTTCAAGAAATTTAGGTGAGGTGCGAGAGAGTTCAACTTTTATACCATCTTTTTTATCTAGCCTTACACTTTTAATAACGCATTTTACAACATCACCAATTTTAAATTTTTCATCTTTAATACGATTTTTCATGCTCATTACAGCTCTGATCTCATCAATTTCGATGAATGTATTTTCTTCAGAATCAACTCGCGTAACTGAACCAAAGACAAGTGAACCAATCTTAGCATTATATTTTTCAAAAATTTTCTCTTCTATTAAGCGTTGGATGTGATATTCTATCTCACGGCTTAACGCTCCAGCTGCTGTGCGACCAAGATCTTCGATATTTATTTCATAGTTTAGACTATCGCCTATTTCAAGGCTTTTATCTAGCTCGTGAGCTTTTTTAAGACTGATGAAATGCTCATCATCTAGACGCTCATCATCGTTATTAACAACTAGAATTTTTTGATATAGAGTGATATTTTTAGTTGTTGGATTAATTAGTGCTTCATATTCGCACTCTGAACCATATAATTTCTTAGCAGCTGATTCAAAGGCCTTTAAAATTCTGGCTTTTACATCATCAATGTTTAAATTTTTTTCATTAGCTATTGACTCGATTATATCTAATATTCTCTCCATAAAGTTGCCTTTTGTGATTAATTTGTCAAAATAATAAATTATTGAGATTTAAAATTTGCAAGCTCGTTATTTTATCTTATATTAGCTTTTATAATCTTTAAATATATTTATACTATATAATTTAAACGAAATTTTATAGCAAATTTGATATACTGGCAAGTTAAAATCACTCAAAAAGGGATAAAAAATGGAGTTAAAATTAGCTAGAGCTGAGTTAGATGCAAAACCAAAAACAATTAGTCTAGAAAAGATCGAGAGTGCTGCGCTAAAAGATGGTGGAAAGATATTCTATTTTGATCGTGATAACTCACATAAGCAGCTTATTGCCTTAGTTGAGCATTTTGAGAACAAAGGGTTAAGCGTATATCACCGCACGGTAAAATATGGCCTAGATGAGAATGATTATATGTATGAGGTACATATACTTTGAGTGGCAAAAATAGTAAAAAAAAGCTCTTTATAGAGACTTTAGGGTGCGCTATGAATGTTCGTGATAGCGAACATATCATAGCTGAATTAGATGATGAGTATGAGACTACTAATCAGATTGGCGAGGCTGATCTAATCCTTATAAATACTTGTTCTGTGCGTGAAAGACCAGTGCATAAGCTCTTTAGTGAGGTTGGAGGCTTTGAAAAAGTTAAAAAACCAGGGGCTAAAATTGGGGTATGTGGATGTACGGCTAGTCATTTAGGATCAGATGTATTTAAGCGTGCTCCATATGTGGATTTTGTTCTTGGAGCTAGAAATGTATCAAAGATTAAAACTGCTGTAAAGACGCCTAAATTTGTAAGTGTAGATATCAATCATGATGAGAGTGAGTATGCGTTTGGCGAGTTTAGAACCAGTCCATATAAGAGCTTTGTAAATATTATGATTGGATGTGATAAAAAATGCACCTACTGCATTGTACCGCACACTAGAGGTGATGAGATTAGCATTCCAAAGGATATTATCCTAAATGAGATCGCCAAAGCTGCTAAAAGTGGAGCTAAAGAGATATTTTTGCTTGGGCAAAATGTTAATAATTATGGCAAGAGATTTAGTAGTGCAAATGCCTCAAAGATTGATTTTAGCGATTTATTGAATTTAATTAGTCAAGTTGATGGGGTAGAAAGAATTCGCTTTACTAGTCCGCATCCATTGCATATGGATGATAAATTTTTACGTGAATTTAGTTCTAATTCTAAAATTTGTAAATCTATGCATATGCCACTTCAAAGCGGCAGTACTGATATTTTGCGAGCTATGAAGCGCGGATATACTAAGGAGTGGTTTTTAGACCGTGCTAATAAGCTTAGATCGCTCTGTCCTGATGTGAGTATATCTACTGATATTATAGTAGGATTTCCTGGTGAGAGTGACGCAGATTTTGAAGATACGATGGATGTGCTTGAAAAGGTAAGATTTGAGCAGGTGTTTTCGTTTAAATACTCAGCTCGTCCACTAACTCCAGCAGCTACTATGCCAAATCAGATAGATGATAGTATAGCCGGGGCTAGGCTCACACGCTTGCAATCAAGACATAATGAAATTTTAGATGAGATTGTAGCTAGTAAAATCGGACAAATTTATGATGTATATTTTGAAGAGCTTAGGGCCGATGGAATGATAGCTGGTCGTACAGATAATAACTTTTTGGTTCAGGCCAAAGGCAGCGAGGAGTTGCTAGGTAAATTTGCTAAGGTTCAAATCACTCAACCAAGAAGAATGGTATTAAATGGGCAGATTATTTAGGGCTAAATTTGTTAATAAAATAGTAGAAAATTTACTAGTTTTTATAATTAAGCTTATATATCTAACTTGCAAAAAGGAATTTATTGGTGAAGCACCAAGGAGCAAGCCAGTAGTAGTTCTTTTTTGGCATGAGAAGTTAGCATTTATGCCATTTATTTTTAGTAGTTGTTGGCAAGGCAGAAATGCAAATGTAATGATCTCAGATCATAAAGATGGTCAAGTAATTAGCGATATTATTAGCCATTTTGGTATTGGTTCGATTAGAGGAAGCTCATCAAAAGGAGCCTTGAAAGTCTTTCTATCAGCAATAAAATCAATTCATAATGGAATTGATGTAGTAATTACCCCAGATGGTCCACGAGGTCCAAGACATAGCATTAGCGATGGCTCAGTGGCAGTTGCACAAAAAACTGGGGTAAATTTGATAGTTTTAAGTTACACAGCTAGTAGGTTTTGGCAGTTTAATAGTTGGGATAAAATGATTTTGCCAAAGCCTTTTTGCAAGCTTACCTATTACATTGGGAACGAATTTGGCTTAGAAGGTTTAGATATGCAAGAAGCTAAAGCATTAATAGCCAAAAAATTTAATGAGGTAGATAATATAATCTAAATTTAAAGCTAAATTGGCTAAAATTTTTAAAATTTAAGGTTTAATATGTCTGGTTTGATCTCTTGGGTTCGTGGATTTTTGACTACTTTATATGTTAGTGTTGTTATTAAAGATAATCAGTGCTATCTGTACTCACGTGCTGTAAAAGGCGATAAGATTATAAGTAGTAATGAGGCTGTATTTGATGTTCATAATGGTGTAGTTGATTATAAACTTGTTGATTATCTTAAAAAGCGTACCAAGCAGTATCACTCAGTATATCTAGCTGCTATGCTTAATAGCCCTAAGCAGTGGGCGCTTCCAGCTGTAGATGCTAGAGGATTTGAAAAATTTAATATCTCATATAATCTAGTTGCTAAGATTAAAATGAAAGGCTGGAGTATTGTTGTGCCTGATAGTGAGCTAACTAGTTTTGAAGAGACATTAAATGGACTAAAGCCTGATCTTATTTATTCTCCGTTTGGTATTTTACACTCACTTATTAAAGAGTCCCCAAAAAAAGGTAAAATTTTATACATGCTACATATGAATGATAATAATACTATCATGATTTTTGATGGCGAAGATATGAAATTTGGCGCATATTTTGATACTAGAAAAGAAAATGATGGTTTTGATTATTATGATAAGGTCTTTAGTAAAGAGGAGAGCGCAGATTTAGATAATGTCATCGAAGAAGAACAAGATAGACTAAGCAAACTTGGAGGCCTAGGTGATATTGGCGGTGGATTTAGCGATTTTGATAATGTAGATAAAGATGATTTTGAGGATATACAGCATGAAGAGATTGCTAATGCTAATAAAAAATTAGAAGATAGTGTACGAGATATTGGTAAAGAAGTTACACTAATTAGTAATATCAAGCTTGCCATTACTGAGTATTATCAAAATAAAAATTACTTGGGTGATTTTATCGAGAGTGTTGTAATATTTGATGGACTAAGTCTTGATAATGAGTTTTTGATTATGGCAGAAAATGAGCTAATGCTAGATATTAAGTTAATTAAGCAAGATATTGATAAGCTAATAAATAATATGATGATTAGAGAGATTTGCAATGAGTTATAGTTTTATCAAGCCACGAGTTAAGCCGTTATTTTCTCTTTTTACTAGAATTTGGCTTTGGACAATGTTTTTAATAGGGGCAGCTTTTATATCTGGAGCAATTTTTATTGGAATGCAAATTTTTAATATAAATTTACAATCTGAGGAGTTGCAAGCTCAATACGATGCTAAATTTAAAGCTATTAATGAGTTAAAAAATCAAACTAAAATCACTTCTGTAAAGCGTGATATGACTCTTGATATCTATCATAAAAATGCAATTTTAAATAAAAGTTTGATGAATTTATTTAATCTAGTTCCTGATGGAGTAACTCTTAAAAGCGTTTATATGGAAGAGCATATGCTAAAAGTAAAAGGGCTAACACCAACAAAAGATCGTTTTAAGTTGCTATTTGAAGCACCATTAAAGTCAATATTTGCTGTATCAAATACCACATTTTATCAGCTTCCAAATGGTTGGTATAATTTTGTAAGTATTAATAAAAATAGCCCTAATGGAGAAGTTGGCAAATGAGAATAGATAGAAGTCTAGAAAACATCGATCTTACTAAGCTAGCAATTTATAGTTTGATTTTTGTGATTTTTGTGTTAGTAATGGTTTTTGCTGTGGCTATGCCTTCAATTGATAAATACAAACAAGCTGCGCAGATTCACAGCGAAAAAGAGGTAAATTTAGCTAAAATCAACCAGCTTTATAATGATCACTTAGCAACCTATGAAAAGTTAAAGCAGCAAAATGCAAAAGCGTTAGAGTCGCTTAAAAATAGCTTTAATCAGATGAAATTTATCGGTATTGCTGGGAAGTATTTTGATAATCTCTACCTTACTAAGCCAAAAACTATAACAAGCAATTCTAAATATGTAATTAGCGAAGCTAATGTAAGTGCTACAATGAAAAATCCGCAAAATTTATATGATTTTATCGCCGATATGAATACACATGATAATCTTATTAGAGTTGATTTTCCAGTTAAGATGGAGTCAAGAGATGGGTATATTCAAACTAGCTTTGTGATAAAAATTTATCAAGAACTTTAAGACGTTCTAAATTATTTGCTAGATATGGACGAAGCAAGGCTGGAACTTTTAGGATTCTAAATTTATCTTTTAGTTTTTTATCCATTATGGTTTTTATAAATGGAGCGATAAAGTAGTATTTTTCATTTGATGTAATGGTGATTTTATGC
>NZ_JAGCNF010000021.1 GCF_017646085.1 Campylobacter sp.
AATACAAATTAAAATTAAAAGAATATAAGGCGATTTTTTCCGGCATAATAAATTATTAATCACCCTAACTTATAGGGTGATTTAGTATAACAAATAATTAATTATCCCACCCATCTAGTGCTGTTTGTAGCGTATCAATCGTAGTTTCTACCATTCCAGCCAAGCTAAAAAAGTAATACCCATGCTGGCGTACATATTCAAAAATTTTCTTATCACGTTCGCCTTTATTATTTTCAGGTTTTACCATTAGCACCATAAATTCTAGCTCTTGATGAATACAAAAGTTATATGCGGTATACATATAGACATCATTAAAGACTTTATCACTCTGTAGTGTTGCCTTTAGTCGCTCGATTCTATCTTTTAGCTCATAAAATTTAGCATATCGTGGCTCTTTGTTAGCAGCTAAATCCTTATCAGCACTCTCTACTAGCTTGCTAATTTTCTTAAATAGTTCAGTAATTAATGCTTGTCTATCCTTGCCAACTTTGATGAAATTCTCTATTATTGCTCTTTGTTCGCTTAGTTTTTGCTGACTGAGCGCAGGTGAAATAGGCTCTGGTTTTATTAGCTCTTTTTTAATTCCAGCACCTATTAATTGGCTTACAAGCTGAGCAAATGGCATCTCAATAGCTCCTTTAATCCTAGAACCACCCTCAGTAGCGTTATATACCTTTACATCCGTATAGCCATTTAAAGCATCAATCATTGCCTCAAAATAATCTCTAAACAGATCCCAAGTTTTAATAGATTTTACTTGCGTTTTACCGCCATAGCCTAGCACGGTTGTGATATTTGGTGCATACTCTTTAGAGGCGATAGTAGGCGAGGTCTCGCCAAATACCATTCCCTTAGCATGCGTGGTGCCATCGCTAGCCATTGCTAAATCCTGCCCGATAAATATGATTTGTTTACACCCTAGTTCTATAGCTAAATCAAGTGCAAAGTGCGCCGTACTAGGACCTTTACACATATAATTTTTACTATCTTCGCCTAAGGAGTACTCAAATTTAAGTGGCTTATGAGCAAAAACCGCATTTCTGCCTTTTAAAAGTCCGATGGTATTTGGATGGATAAGTGAGCTAGCTACAAAGGTTATACCATTATCAAATTCACTCGCTTTAGAATTAAAAAATTCACCACTTTCAACAATTCTCTCCATTGTAGTAACAAAATCTGGCCTAAGGTTATTAAGCTTTAATATCGGATATGAGGCATCAGCAGCGATAAGAATAGCATATGGGGCAACCTCTCTTAAAAGCTCAAGCTGCTTAGTTAAGCTAGGCCCAGTAGAGACTATGATGGCGGTTTTATTGCGGTTAGTATTTAGGTTTAAAATATCTTTTAGGCTATAATTAGCGTAAAAATGTGGCATATTTGCTACGACATGCTTCATCCCCGTAAGGGTATCTTCGGCTGAATTCCCAGCTGATTTGATATCTAAAAGCTGAGTGTTTAGAAGGCTTTTATTTATAGCATTTGCGCTAGATTCATAATTTTTAGCATAGTAATCATTATAGATATGAAAATCATAACTACGAACATTATAAATAACATCTTTTGAACCACAAATTATATGTAGATATGACTCATTTAAGTATCCAGTACAAAGTGGCACAAAGCGATTCTCACGCATATCTTTACTAAAATCATTTAGATGAAGTACTATAAAAAATATCTCAATCTCAGGCTCAAATACTATAATCTTTTTATGATTTTTATTCTCTAGTAGGGCTTTGTAGAAGTTGCCATTACCAAGACCATAGAAAAATAGCGATGGATAAAGGGAGTACTCTTTTTTAAATTTGATTAGCATATCATTAGTGTGAGATGCTGGCGAGCCGCTATAAAGTGGCTCTTTAGTGTGAGTGTTGATTATATTAATATCTAGGCTACTTTTGCCAGCAAATACATCAAATTTACTATTATTTTTTAAGTCATAAACCGCCTTTGCTAGGTTGAAATTTATCTGACAAAGGGCAATTATATTATTTATAAATAGTGTTGTTCCGCCATTTGCTCTTATATCTTTATCGATTGCTTGGTGAAACTCTTTGACTGCATTTGGGTCAACTTGGTGGTTGTAATTTTTATTAAATATATTATCCATTCCATCGCCTTATTAGATTGTGTTTGATTTTTAAGCTATCTAGCCACTTAGCTATTATGAAATTTTCAGCCTCATCAATGCTACTAGGCTGAGTGTAATATCCTAAAATTGGCGGAGCAATCTCAACGCCAATACTAGCAAGCTCAGCCATCTGGCGTAATGATATAGCATTTAATGGCGTCTCACGCACAGCTAGGACTAAATTTTTGCGCTCTTTTAGCATTACTGCAGCTGCTCTTAAAAGGAGATTATCGCTAATACCACAGCTGATTTTAGCTAAAGTATTTATAGAACAAGGTGCAACTATCATAGCATCAAACATCGCTGAGCCACTAGCTGGGGCTGCGCTAATATCATTTATATCATAAATTTGAATTTTGCTATCAATTTTTTGGCTTAAATTCTCTTTTTGTATAGATAGCGTAGCGTTTTGAGTTATAATCAGGCTAGTATCTACGCCTAGAGAATTTGCACTATTTGCTAGCTTGATTCCAAGGTGAGCGCCACTGGCACCGCTAATAGCAACTATTAACTTCACTCTATTATATGCCCTACGAATTTAGAGTAATTATCTATTATATCTTTGCCTTTTCTAAAGCCTAGGGCGCACCCTTCAAAAGCAAAGAACATTCCAGCTTGATAGCTATTACCGCTTTCATCTTTAGCAAAATCAGCAAATTCTTGATATAAGAATTTCCCATTTGCATACTCTCCGCCATTTTGTGCTGATATAGTGCCATCACTTTCTATTATAGAGATATTAGCGCCCTCTCTGGCTAAAAATGGCTTTTTAACCTGCTTTTTGCCCTTTAATGGCTCAAAGCTTGATTCAAGAAGTAGCGGGTGATTAGGATATAAATCCCATAGAATTTTCATAATTCCTTTGCTTTGAAATAATAAAGTATAGGCTGGATTTAAGATTATAGCCTTTTGGTTTTTAATGATGTTTTTGATTATTAGCGCTAGGTCGCTCTCATCAATGGCAATCATCTCCCATGGAATTAGTTTAAACCAATACTCCCAGTTTTGCTCATTCCAAAATATCCCATTTTCATCATCAAAGCTCACCTCATCAACAAAGGCAAAATCACACTCAAATCCAGCATCTCTAGCAGCAGATTCTAGCAATCTTGTAGTATTTTCATCTTCAACACTTCCAGCTATAGAGCTAAAGAGAATTTTCCAACCCTCATAATACTCATCAAATGCGCTAGTATTTTCTTCAAGCGTTACAAGGCGTTTGAAATTCTCTACTAAAGCCTCATATATATCATTAAACTGAGCTGCTTCATCTAGGTTATTAAATTTAAGCATCGCCCATTGTATTATTGCTGTTTCAAAAAGACTCGTAGGTGTATCAGCGTTAAATTCAATTAATTTAATAGGCTTGCCATCTACGCCACCAGCTAAATCAAATCTACCATAAAGGTGCCAATGAACATCATTTTCCCAGCTAGCTTTAATAGTATCAACTAGATTAAATGGAATCCCAAGCTCATGGAATAGATCATTATTAATAACATACTCAGCAGCTGCTACATACATATCATATAGTTCATTTGTCGCTTCATAAAATGCCTCGGCTTCATCTTGAGTGATAGTAACTAGCTCATCAGCGATATATCTACTACCATCAAGGTCAGTATGCCAACCAAATCCAATACTTTCTAAATAGCTATTATCAAGTGGTTTAATCTTTTTAAGTCTCAAATTTAATCCTTTTGTGCTATTATTTATAAGTTGGAAATTATAGCATTTAAATTTGATATTTAAGCTTTATTTTTATTAAGGTTTTATGACTATTAGCGATTGTGTTGCTCGTTTTTGCAAAATAGCAAAACGAGCATAAAAATATTTGAAATTTGCTTTAAGGTAAAAACTATTTTCTTCCAATAAATATAAAATGCCTTGAGCTACCTTCAAAATTATATAGATTTATTGGTGTGTAATCGCCCCAGTAAAGCGGCTCAAATAGCCTAAAATCAGCCTTTAACTCATCGATATCGCTTGTAAATCTAATATATGAGTCTTCGCTCATTCTATTAGTTGGAGTTCCTTGGATATGTGTTAGACCATTTGGCAAAGGCTTGCTTTTTTGGTAGAGGTCATAACATTCACTTGCCATCATTGTAGCAAATATTATCGCACCATCGTTGCAAATATCATAAAGCTCTTTAAGCGTAGTAGCAAAATTTTCTTTTGTGAGATAATAAAGACTTTGATTAGCAAAGATAAAATCCATCTTTTGAGTAAAAAGATGAGAAAATGAAGCATTTGGTGAGATAATATGAAAATCTTGTTCGCAAATGAGTGGGTCATTATGCCAAATTTGAGCTAGACTTGGTACGATATCGATACCAAAAGGCCTAATACCCCCCCCGAACGCTGTGCAAAATATTTAGAATGAACACCATTACCACAGCCAAAATCTAATAAATTTCCACTAGTTTTTTGTAGTGCAAAATTTAAAATCCGCTCATAAAATCTAATAACATGTCCATCTGGGAATTGCAAACCGTAGCCTTGTGTATCGTATTTTGTAAGGTAAGCTGATAAAGAGTTATCCATTTTTATCCTTTTTAGTTTAAATCATAAAATATCTGCATTTTAAGCAGTAAAAAGCGTAACAATCTTTAGTAAATAACACTAAAAAATTGCTACGCTTTATTTAAGCTTTTAGTAGTGTTTTAAATATTATTTGCAATCTTTTGCATCTTGCTTAGCAGTTTAGAACGCTCAGCATCGCTTGGATTGCCATATAGCAATTGATTCATTGCTTGCATAAAGTCAAATGTAGCAAATAGTTTAGAATCATTATTTGCCATATTTTGAGCTGAATTTATAGCTTGATTTAACTGGCTATCTAGATTTAAATTTGCTAGATTATCTAAATTTGCACTCTTGCTTAAACTATCTAAATTATTTGAACTTAGCGCCTCTAAAATTTGCTCAAATTTCTCATTTTGATTTAAACTGACTCCAATTTTTGCTATATTTAGTAGCGCAGCGCTAGCTTGGTTGCTGATTTGCATTTTAATCCTTTTAAATCATCCACCAGTAGCTTGACTTGAGCCACTACCACTTCCCCCGCCAAAGAATCCGCTTTTACCAGTATTGCTAGATCTTGGAGTTCCTGCTGCAGTATTAGCAGTACCAGCTTTGTTAAAGCTATTTACACTTCTATTATAAGCGCTTGGATTTTGATATGCGCCTTGGCGACTGTTTTGATAGGCTGGATTATTAAATAGTTTTGAGCCTATCCAGCTTCCTATTATCGCTCCAGCCGCACTAGCTAGTATAGCCTCTCCAAGTCCTAATCCACCACTTCCACTGCTTAAGTTTGCATTAGTTAAATTACTGGTTCCAGCATCGATTTTGGCATTTTCTTCGGCTAGGAGTTTATCAATTTCAGCTTGACTGAGCAATCTTTCGCTCATTGCACCATCAACGCCAGCCTCACGCAAGAATATTCTAGTCTCATTGCTTGGAAACTCATCAGCAATCTTATAGCTTCCATCACTATTTTTTTCGATAAATACTGTTGCGCCTTGCTTTTGGACAGCTTGCTGGACTGCTGATTCTTGTGCTCCACTTGAGCTACTCTCTCCACCACAGCCTGCTAAACCAAAGGCCATTATAGCACCAACTCCACTGGCAATACCTATATCTTTTAATCTTTTGATATGTTTCATAGCTTTCCTTTGTTGTAAAGTTTGATTATAAAAATATATATTAAATTCAAATTTAACCTATCTTATATTTTAGCTTATACTCGCCAAATTCATTCTTAGTAAATATATCAAGATTATAGTGACTCTCTATAATTTTCCAAAATTTAGACTTGCTAATGCCTATAAAATTACAAAAATCTTCTACGCATCTAGGATCTAGTGCGTGGTCTCTCTCCTTAACTAGCTCAATGGCTTTGGCTCTATCCATTAGTCCATAACGCACTAGTCTAGAGGCGTAATCTGTAGCCGTAGCATGGCCAAATTTAGGATATTTCATCCATGCATGTACAGTATATGCTATAGTATCTACTTGATCAAAATCCTCAACTGTATGCGTTCTATCCCATTCGCTTTTTAAATCGCTAAAACCTCTGCTTTTTGCAAAAATATAGTTAGAATATGAGTTCCACTTGATAAAATAGCTTAGATATATTGGCTCAAGATTATTTATATAATTTGAACTAGCTGGGTCATAAAATAGCTGTAGATCTTTTGGGTCTATATCCACTCCACTTAGATCTATATCGCTAGCTACGCCATTTAAAAATATATCTTTAGCACTTGGAGTCTCAGCTGAGTCATGTCCGCCATATTCATAGCTTACATTTTCACCATATACCAAAAGTGGAGTATTAAATTTAGCCGCCATAGCAAATGGATAGCTATATATTAGGCGATCGATATACCATGTAGGTTTGCCATATTTTTCAAATGTATATAGCATTAATGCTTTTTGTGTCTTAATATTTGGCTTTAAAGAGATTATATGACAACCAAACTCTTGACTTAAATTTCTTAAATTACTCTTACCAGCTTGCGTCATCGTAAAGTTATCTTCAACACTAAAAAGCACAGGATTCATTCCAAGCTTTTCTTTCATTATATGCACTTGAAAATGGCTATCTTTGCCACCACTTACAGCAATAGCGCAGTCATAATCATTTGATCCATTTCGGCCTCTGTGTTTATCACATAAAGCCTCAAGCTCTTTAAATCTGGCTTTATAATCGATTTTTTGTTTATTTTCGTGATTTACGCATGCGCTACACTTTAGCCTTCCATCGTTTAAAGTAGTAAATTTAATCCCAGGCCTACTATCTGGCATTACGCAAAAATCACAATATCTCATAAACCCCCCCCCTAAAATTATTACTCATTGGTATATCCTCTTTAAATTATTTAAATTTGCACTTGCATTTAAAAGTAGCATATCAGCTATAACTAGTCTAGCCATAGCAGTAGCTACGACGCTTCCACGCACACCGATGCATGGGTCATGTCTGCCACGCAGCTCACATATAACCTCATTGCCATCTAAATTTATTGTTGGTTGAGCTTTAAAAATGCTTGGCGTTGGCTTAAAATAGCTTTTAATAACAATATCATTACCATTGCTAATTCCGCCTAAAATTCCGCCACAGTGATTGGATTTAAAGCCATTTTTATCCATAAAGTCATTATTTTGACTTCCTAGCATAGTAGCAACATTTATTCCATCGCCTATCTCTACGCCTTTGACTCCATTTATCCCCATCATCGCACTAGCTAAAGTAGCATCAAGCTTATTATAAAGCACCTCACCTAGTCCAGCCGGGGCGCCTTTTATGATGGTTAAAACAGTAGCGCCTAGGCTATCATTTGCGTTTTTGGTGTTTAAAATTAGCTCTTTAGCGCTATCTTGGTTATTTTGATCAGCCCAAAAAATTTCACTAGAATTAGCAAAATCAAAATCAATCTCTTTAGCCTTTATATCTCCAATTTGCGTTACACAGCTTTGTACACTTATATCAAATTCAGCTAACAACAAGGCCGCAAATGCCCCACCTGCTACTCGGCACGCACTCTCTCTAGCGCTACTTCTGCCACCACCTCTATGATCTCTAATGCCAAATTTAGTAAAATATGTATAATCAGCATGACCTGGACGAAATAGATCTTTGATATTATCATAATCTTTGGAGTGCTGAGAGGTATTAGCAATTACAAATCCAACTGGGCATCCAGTTGTAAATCCATCATAAATTCCGCTTAAAATCTCGATTTTATCACTCTCTTTTCTAGATGTTGCGTATTTGCCTCCTGGGCGGCGTTTATCTAGCTCATTTTGGATAAATTCCATATCAAAGCGCACGCCAGAAGGCAAGCCATCAATCACTCCGCCAATAGCTACACCATGGCTCTCACCAAATGTGCTTAGTTTAAGCTTATTGCCAAATGTATTCATAATTAGCCTTTAAATTATATTTTTTATCATATCTATAGCTTTTAGTGCAGCAGCTTGTTCGGCTGCTTTTTTGCTTGTTCCAATGGCTCTTGCAATCTCTTTGCCGTCTAAAAATACTGCCATTTCAAAGCTTTTTTTATGATCTGGCCCGCTTGAGCCTATTAATTCATATTTTGGCGCTAGGCCGATTTTGCCTTGTGTTATCTCTTGAAGTGCGGTTTTATAATCTTTTGTTAGTGAGCTTAAGCTCATATCTGTGAAATTTCTCTCAAGTAAATTGATAAAAATTTCACGAACCATACCTAGCCCGCTCTCTAAATATATAGCACCCATTAAAGCCTCTAAAGCATCACTTATTAGACTTTGCTTACTACGACCACCGTTGTTTTCTTCAGCTGGTGAGAGGTATAAAAACTCACCCAAATTTAGCTCTTTAGCGATCTTGGCTAGACTATCTTCATTTACTAGTGAGGCTCTTAGTTTGCTTAAATCCCCCTCGCTTTGAGTGTTAAATTTATGATATAAATACTCGCCAACTATCAAATCTAACACCGCATCGCCTAAAAATTCAAGCCGTTCGTTATTTATAGAGCTTTTGATGCTTTTGTGAGTTATAGCTTCTTTAAGGAGGTTTAAGTTTTTGAATTTATAACCTAGACGCTCTTGAATTTGCTTTAGTTTATCCATCTATTGCTCCTGTTTTTGTAAATTTGTCGCAGCTTCTCTAGCTAGTTTATCGCATAGCTCATTTTGTGGGTGTCCAGCGTGAGCTTTTATCCAGTGGGCTTTGACTTGGTGAGTTTGGATTAGGCTATCAAGTTCTTGCCAAAGCTCTACATTTTTGACATTTTTATAGTGTTTTTTCTTCCAGCCCTCAAGCCAGATATTTATCCCATTTGCTGCGTAGCTACTATCAGTGTAGAGATTAACTCTACATGGCTCTTTTAATGCTTTTAGGCCGTTTATTACTGCTAGTAGCTCCATTTGATTATTTGTAGTATTTGGCACAGCACCACTAGCATTTTTGGTGTGAATTCCAAACTCTAAAATATATGCCCAACCGCCAGGACCTGGATTTTTTAGGCAGCTTCCATCACTAAAAAGAGATACACTCTTCATCGTTTTCCTTTATTAAATTTGGAATTATAACGCAACTACCAAGTCGTGCGCAGTGATTGCAACGATAGAAAAATAATGGATATGCTCCTTTACACTTGCTACAAACATAGCTAAAGCTTAGCGTGGCGTTTATTTTATTTTGTTTAGCAGTTTTTAGTAGTTTTAGTTCAAAATTGTTAATTTGAGTTTGATTTTGTCCTTTAGCGCTATATAATTCTTTGTATTCATCGCCATCTAAAACAGCATCATTTAGATATAAAATATCTAGGCAGTGAGCTAAATCTGGCTTTATATTTATTAAATTTACATCCTTGCCATTTATGATAAAAAGCTCTAAAATCATACGACTAACTAGCTTAAAATCATTAGCAAATTTGGCCATTTTAGCAACTTTTTGTTCAAATTCCATCTGGCTATTTTTAAGCTTTAGCGCCTTTGTGTAGGCAATCTCTTGGGCGACATCTACGCCTTGTTCTTGTAATGCATCAAGCACTTCTAGGCTTTTATCGTGTAATCTTAGCTTTTCAAATCCAAGCCCAAGGTGACTAAGCGCATCAATATTTTTAGGACTAATCTTAATAGCTTCTAAAAATACTTCTATAGAGCGCTGCATAAATCCAGCTTTTAAATAGGCCTTGCCTAAATTTAAAAATATTAACTCTTTTTGAGATTTTGTGAGCGCTTTTTGAAGGGCGATTAGATAAATGGCTATAGCTTTATTAAACTCTCCGCTTCTAGCAAAAATTCCAGCAAGTGCATTAAGTGAGCCTGAATCAATATCAAGGCGAATTAGCATATCTTGATATTTTTGGTCTAGCTGGTTTTGAGGTTGAAATTTATTTACAAACTTATCAATACTCTTTTTTTGATCATTTAAAGAAAAAACTCCCCAAAAATAACTAAGTATCGCTACTAAAAGCAGCACACTAAAAAGCACAATAAGCCCAAAAATAGGATCTCTATACTCGATGAAAAAAAAGTCCAAACCAAACTACCTTGCTAAATTTAATAGCGATTATAGCTAAATCAATGTATAATCTCGCTTATGATATCTAAAAATAGTATAGAAAATTTAAAAAATATAGTTGATATTGCTGATGTTGTAGGTAGTTATATACCGCTTAAAAAATCTGGGGCAAATTTTGTATGCGTCTGCCCATTTCATAATGACAAACATCCATCAATGTCGGTAAGTCCTAGCAAAGGTATATATCACTGCTTTTCATGTAAAGCTGGTGGAGATGCTATTAAATTTGTTATGGAGTATGAGAAATTAGGCTATGTTGAGGCTATTGAAAAACTAGCAAGCATATATAATATTAGCCTAGAATATACCAGTAGCAAAAATGAGCTAAAAACCGATAAAAAGATTTTAGAAAATCTAAATTTGCATTATAAAACACTTTTGTATAAAAATCCTGAAGCTATAAATTATCTAAAAAGTCGCTCCATCACTGATGCTATTATAGAAAAGTGGGAACTAGGCTGGGCGGCAGCTTCACAAAATACATTAAATTTGCTTCAAAATGAAAATATAGAGCCAAAAGAGGCTTTAGAAGTTGGTGCTATAAAACAAAATGAGAGTGGATACTATGCTAGCTTTATTAATCGTATAACCTTTCCTATATATAATCATCTTGGGCGTTTAGTAGGATTTGGCGGGAGAACAATTAGCGATAACCCAGCCAAATATATCAATAGCCCACAAAGCCAAATTTTTGATAAATCAAAGATATTTTATGGCTACGATAAAGCCAAAAGCGAAATTTATAGATCTCAATCAATGGTAATATGTGAAGGCTATATGGATTGTATTATGCTACATGCTGCTGGAATTAATAATGCAGTAGCAGTGCTTGGAACAGCACTAACACAAAAGCATATTCCACTTATAAAGCGTGGCGATATCAAGGTTACTTTAAGCTTTGATAGTGATGATGCTGGAGTTAATGCAGCTTTTAAGAGTGCAAGATTGCTTATGGAACATCAAATAGATGGTAAAGTGGTTTTAATAAGTGGAGGCAAGGACCCAGCTGAGTTAGTAGCTAGTAGCAAAGATCAAGAGCTGCGTGATATGCTTAGTGGCGGTGTGGAGCTTGGTGAGTTTTATATAACTCAGCTTGTACAAAATCTAAACCCTAAAACCCCAATTGAGATAGCAAAAGCACTAAAAGCTATTCAGGAGTTTAGTTTTGGTTTAAATCCGATTGTAGCTGATGCGTATGTGCCTTTAGTATCTACGCTTTTAAAGATTGATCCAGGCTCATTTAGATTAAGCAAGATTGAAAAAAGAATCGATAATCCAAATTTAGCAAAAACTCAAATAAATAGCCAAATCCAAAAGAGTCAATTAATAGAAAAAAAGGATATTGCAGAGCTATCAATCTTAAAAAATATGCTTAAAAATCCTGAGTTTTGCCAGATTGTAGAGCAGTATTATGGAGTTGAAATATTTAAGGATAAAGCTACATATAGAGCAGTTGTAGGCTCGCAAAGTCAAAATAATGAGCATATAAGAGAGCTTGAGCTAAGTCAAAATTTAGAAGAGTATAGAAGCGATGAGGAGCTTCATAATGCTATTAAACCGCTTGCGGTAAGATATTATGAGGGACTATTAAAAAGTGGTAATCTAACAATTGAAGAGATAATAGAGTGTAAAAAAAGAATATCAATGTTAAAAGGAAAAAGATGAAAAGAAAGTGTTTAGCGCTATTTAGCGGCGGCCTTGATAGTATGCTGGCTATAAAATTAATTACAATGCAAGGTATTGAAGTTCATGCTTTAAATATAGATATAGGATTTGGTTCAGATCCAGTGAAAAATGAGCTATTAGCTAGACGTGCAGCTATGGCTGGAGCTAGTTTTGAGAGCGTAAATGTGCGTAGCAAGTACCTCCAAGATGTGTTATTTAATCCTAAATTTGGCTATGGAAAGCAGTTTAATCCATGTATTGATTGTCATGGCTTTATGTTTAAGACTGCAATTTCTATGTTAAAAGATTATGGCGCTAGTTTTGTAATTAGCGGTGAGGTAGTAGGTCAAAGACCAATGAGCCAGCGAAATGATGCGATGGTACATGTCAAAAATTTAGCCGATGATAGAGATGATATAGTGCTTAGGCCGCTATGTGCTAAACTTTTAAAGCCAACAATGCCAGAGCGTGAAGGCTGGGTAGATAGAGAAAAATTGTTAGGATTAAATGGTCGTGGCAGGAGTGCTCAGCTAGCTTTGGCTAAGGAGTTTGGATTTGATGAGTTTGAGAGCCCTGGTGGAGGCTGTCCATATACAATGGAAGGATTTAGTAATAGAATTAGAGATTTTATCAAATTTGATAATAATATGAGTGAAAATGATCTACAAAGTTTAAGATATGGCAGACACCTAAGACTTCCTGATGGGGCTAAAATGATAATAGGCCGTGATCAAAATGATAATGAAAAACTTAAATCTTTAGAGTTAGAAAAGATGGATAGTATAAACTATGAAGGCGTTATAGGGGCGCATAGTTTTGTAGATAAAAACGCAAGTGACGCAGATAGGGCTTTGGCTGCAAAATTAGCAATTAGCTACTGTAAAAGCGAACCAAATGTAGTATATAAAGCTAAAATAGGCAATAAAATTGTAGAGGCTACAAAATGCGATAAAAGCGAAGCGGCAAAATATTTTATCTAGGATTATTGTGGGTAAATTTCAAAAAGTTTATATAGAAATTGGCGATATTTGTGGATGTGAGTGTAGCTTTTGTCCATCGCCTAATATGGCAAAATTTGGTGCGATGGACCTTGAAGTTTATAAAAGCATTCTAGCTCAAATAAAAGACAAAACTAAAGCTATATGCTTACATCTTTTAGGTGATCCTTTGGCTAATGCCAATTTAAATCTTTATTTAAATTTAGCTCTTGATAGTAATTTTAATATTGATTTAGTTACAACTGGTAAATATCTTACAAAGCATGATTTTAACATGCTTTGTAAGGTTCATCAAATATCATTTTCCCTAAGTGCGTTTTTGGATCAAAATGCTAAATTTAAAGATGATTATATAGATAATTTGCTTGAGTTTTGTAAATTTAAAAGCGCTATAAATAGTGAAATTTTTATCAATTTTAGAGTGCAAAAACATATGGTAAATCTAGATAAATTTCATCTAATAAAGAGTAAATTTGAGCAGTTTTTTGGCGTTAAGATTGATTATCAAAATAGTAGAGTTCGCTTAGGATATAAGATATTTTTAAATTTCAAAGAGTATTTTGAGTGGAGAGAGCCAAAAGGGCAAAATATACAAAAATATTGCCATGGCCTCTCATCTCATATTGGATTTAAAAGTAGCGGGATAGTAGTACCATGCTGCATAGATGCAAATGCTGATATAAATTTAGGAGATATTAAAACTCAAAGCTTAAATGAGATTTTAACCTCATCAAAGGCTAGAAATATTATAGAGGGATTTAAAAATGGCAAAGCAGTTGAGATGCTTTGTAAGCGATGCGAATATAGGGCAGTTTTGGAGTAATTAGTTTTTAAATTTATCATAATTATTGATTGTTTTATTTTTATTTATCCAAATATCTTAAGTTTACATATTTTTAACAAAAATATCATAAAAATTTTACAAGCTAATTTTATAATTCCATCATAACTTATTAAATGGAGTTTTTATGGAAAGAAGAAATTTTTTAAAAGTTTCTGGTGCCGTTTTGGCTTATGCTGGGTTTTTCTCACCTTCTGATATACTAGCTACTTCAAAGCAGCCACTAATAGGATTTAAGCAAGTTGGAATTAGTACACAAGATAATGTAATAGTCCCAGAAGGATATGAAGCTAC
>NZ_JAGCNF010000022.1 GCF_017646085.1 Campylobacter sp.
AAAGCTTTTTAATTGATCAGCTCTATTTTGTAAATCATTAGCTTGTTCTAGATTGCCTTTTAGCATCTTAGTTACCTCATCTCCTAAAAGATTAGCAACAATCTCTACTTCACCTTTTGGGTTATTAATTCTACTAGTAAAGTCAAGCTGTTTAAATTTATCAAATGCGCCTTGAATAGTATTGATATCACTACCTATTTTTTGTTCTAATACATCAAGCATATGATTTAGGACGTTTTTAAGCCTTAAAAGTTCAGGTGATACTGGATTTAATTTTATTCTAGCAGTTAAGTTGCCATTTTCTACATCGTGAACTTTTTGTAGTGCTTCTTCAACTGCTTTAGAGTCTTTTTCTAAATTTGATTTAATAGAGATGATATTATCATTTATAGCTTTTGCCATATTACCTATCTCATCATATTGAGTAATTACAGCTAAATGAGCATCATCTCTTTTGTGGTTTAAGAAATCAAAGAACTCAAGAAGCGAATTTCTAATATCTTCGATTCTGCGAACTAGTAGCTTAGTCGCAAAGAATAGGCCAAATCCACCTAGTAATGCTACAAATATTCCTAAGATTATAAGGCTATTCCTAGCTGATCTAACTTGAGCAAATATCTCATCACTTGGTACAAGCGTAGCAAGACCCCAGTTAGCTTCTACATAATTAATATCTATTTTTGATAGCATAATATACGCATCTTGATTTAAATTTTTACTAAATCCAGCAACTCTTGCATAATTATGATTAGGATCTGTTAAAACTGGCATTAACTGAACTAAATTTGGATTTACTTGAGCTATTGATTTTCCTCGATTTGCTGGATTTGGATTGGCTACCATTATACCTTTGTGCGATGTTAAGAAGCTTGTATCAGTATTATATAATTTAACCTCTTTTAGTCTGTTGATAAAAAAATTATCAAGATCTAAATCAGCACCTATTATACCTATAGTTTTACCTTTATATTTAATAGGGAATGTAATAGATGCCATATTCATTACCATACCCTCTATATGATCCTCATATGGCTCAGTAATCGTAGGCTTACTAAGACCATTAATAAAGTAATCTTTAGTTTTATAATCATCTTCTAAACGCTCAAATCTACCATGCATATTTACATACATAGCTAGATCTCCAGCTTGGGTATATCTTGGATCGCTTGAGTTTGGATTTTTAGCATAGATGCTATTATCTACAGTATAGAAAAACACGCCAACAGATAGCTTTGTATCATTAATTGTTGCATTAAGTAGTGAACCAATTGCCTCTATAGGCATTGGAGTGCCCGTTGCAAGACCTGCTTCCATAACATTAGCATATGCGTGAAAATCATCAGCAAGCTTATTAAACTCAGCAGCTATTAAATCAGCATGAGATAGCGAGCTAGACTCCATATATGCCATAGCCGTACCCTCAGCCCTATTTGTTGATTGGTATGTAGCTACGCTTACTACCATAGCAACGATAAGTCCGCTAAATATAAAGCCTGCAATAGCTAGCTTTATGGATAACTTCATATGTTTAAACATAACCCATCCTTAGTATAAAATTTATTGTCTAGTATTTTACCCAAGATTTAATTTATAAAAACTTAAAATAGATAGATTAATTATTATAAGAAAATTATATATAAATATTTAAGCCAAATTTAAATTTGACTTAAATTATTTACAATCTAGCGTATAATTTGTAGTATGATTTTTAAAGTGAGCAGGATATGGCATTGTAAAACTAAAACCTCTTTGATCGCCGCTTGGAAGGTCTTTGAGTATTAAAAATTCACCTTTTTGTGAACCTTTTTGGCTATGATTACTACCAATATAAGTATCAAAAAATCCACGATTTTCAAAATTACTAGCCTCTAATCTTTTTTCTGGAGTATTGATTAATTCAATATTGATTGTACATGAATTAATATAACCATAGCCAACATTTTTAATAATACCACTATAACTAATAGTCTCATTGATTAAGGTGCGTCTACCCTCTAAATTGATAATCTCTGCGACTTTAGTGTATTTATCTATTAACATCATTGAAACCATAGCTAAACAACTCATAACAGCAACATTAACAACAAGTAAGCTAATAGCTTGTTTAGTGCGGTGTTCTTTTAGGATTATTAAATAGGTAAATAAGCCAAACATCGATAAAATCAGTAACAATACTATTATATGAAATATATTAAAATAGCTCATTAAAAACACTCCGTTCTTAGTGTGGTGGTATAGTTTTGTGGGCGAAATTCTTTCATAACGAATTTAATTTCCTCAGTTTTGTCAGGTTCAATCTGCTCAGTTATAGCTACCTCTGTATGAAATGGGCTAAATTTAAACTTTAAATTTTCAAATTTGCTTTTTCCGATATTGTGAAAACTTAGCCTTATTCGGCACTTTTTAAATGGTTGCTTGGATTTATTTGTTATATTTATATCAGCTATCATAACATCAGAGTAAAATAACTGACGAAGCGGGGCAATATTTACATCTTTTGGGCGTGTTACATCATCAATGAATTTAAGTGAATAATTTATACCAGCACCTAGCCCTATAAAGCTAAGCAAAAATAAAAATATCGCAAAAAATGGACGCTTAAACATCATATAAATGGCTAAAATAAACAGCGCCAAAAATAGCAAAATTACCCACGAAACTGCGACATAATCATAAAATCCAAAGTTGCTCACATAAAATTTAATGGTAGAAAACATACTATTTGTCACGGGCTTTCTTCTCTTCTATTCCGCTTATGCCTTCACGGCGCTTTAGCTCTTCTAGTACTGCATTTGGATGAATATCATAATCAGCTAACGCAACAATCATGTGAAATAACACATCAGCTGCCTCATAAATAGCGTCATATTTTGGCTGGCCTGGTTTATGCTCGCCAAAACTCTCTTTGTTCATATTTGCATATAATTTAAAACGCTCTAAATCTTTAATCGCAAGAGCAAATTCACACGCTTCCTCAGATATTTTTTTAAGATAACTATCTGGAGATTTTGTATAAAGTTTAGCAATATATGAATTCGAGCTTGAATTTAGCTTTCTATCAAGTGCAATATGATAAAGATGGTCTAAGATATCATATTTTATCTCTTTATTTAAATTTGGCCTGCTGTTTTGTTCTAAATTTAAATGATTAAAAAAGCAAGATTTCTCTCCAGTATGACAAGCGATACCGCCTACTTGTTCTACTTTTAAAAGCAAGGCATCACTATCGCAATCAAGGCTGATGGATTTAACAATTTGAAAGTTACCGCTCTCTTCACCTTTTTTCCAAATTCTAGATTTAGTGCGTGAGTAGTAGTGAGCTAGACCAGTACTTTTAGTAAGCTCAAAGGCTTCTTGATTCATATATGCAAGCATTAAAACCTCATTAGTAGTAGCCTCTTGGACTACTACTGGGAGCATACCATCAATCTTATCCCAATTTACACTCACGCTCATCTAAAAATCCTTAATTTTGTGTTGAAGTTTGTCTTTGTTTATCTTTGGTATCTACCCAGATATTTGGAACAGCCCCACCAGGAGTTAAGAATATCTTAGCATCTGTATTTGTTTTTAAAGCCTCGTTAAACTCTTTTTGAGTTTGGATTTGTTTTAACTCTAAAAGATTATTTGTAAGACTTTTTGCTATTTGTGAATTTGAGTAAGCTTGTGCATCGGCTTCAATTTTTACAGCATCAGCTCTACCTTGGGCTTCGATTTTTACAGCTTCGGCTGTACCTTTAGCAAGAGCAGCTTTTTTAAGAGCTTCTTGATTTGCACGCTCAACTTCATATTTGGTACGCTCAGCCTCTTGTTTTGCTATTTGAACTCTTTCGATCTGTTCTTTTACTTTTGGTGGCAAGATAATCTCCCTTAGCTGAACACTAGCTAATTCTACTGGTTGATTTGGCTGCTTATCTATATCTGAGCGAATACCCATATCAATAGCTGCTGCGATATCATTTCTACGCTCTGGAAGCTCCTCGGCTGTATATTTACCAGTTACATTTCTTACAACATTTCTTACAACTGGATCTATTATTTTATTTTCCCAGCTAAAGCCCCACGCAGCAATGGTTTGTGGTGCATTTTGTGGATTTAGACGATACTGAACAGTAATATCCATACTAACAGGAAGTCCACGAGAGTCTAAAACCGATATAGTATCTTTAGTTTCAATCCCGCTACCACGGAAATTTGCTTCATTTCTACCCTCTGTAGAGGTATAATTGATCTGACGAACTTTAGTATCAACTATGCGTACCTCTTGAATAAAAGGTATAAAAAAATGAAATCCTGGCTGAAGCGGATTTGGGTCAAATTTACCAGCAGTAGATTTGATACCTACCTCACCTGAGTTAATAACTACAAATGGCTTAGCTACCACCAAGATAACAATTATAGCAATTAAAGCATATATAATGCCACTAAATTTACCTAAACCTCCGCCCAAATTTGGTACATTTGGCTTTTTAAAATTAAAATTTGGCTTCCTCTCATTGTTATTTGAGTTGCCATTTTTTTTATTAAAATAGTCATTTAAATCTGCAGGCAATTCTTATCCTTTAATTAATATAAGTAAGTAGATGTTCGTATTTTGGATTTTTACCCATTACTATATCAAAATACGCACCTTGAAGCTCATGCGATACTGGACCTCTTTTGCCACTACCAATTACTCTACTATCTATACTGCTAATTGGTGTAACCTCTGCTGCTGTTCCAGTAAAAAATGCTTCATCAGCGTTATAAGCTTCATCTCTAGTAATTCTTTGGCGAAGTACTGTATAGCCTAAATCTTTTGCTATTTGAATCACATTTTTTTGCGTAATACTCTCTAAGCTAGTGTCATTTGGTGGAGTTATGATTACTCCATCTTTTACGATAAAGAAACACTCGCCACTACCCTCAGCGATAAATCCTTGTGGATCAAGCAGCAAAGCCTCATCGCAGCCTGCTTCATGAGCTTCGTAATTTGCCATTTGAGAGTTAAAGTAATTAGCGCTTGCTTTGGCCTTTGACATCATAGAAAATGGTGCTGGCTTCATCCAAGAGGCGATTTTGACTTTTATACCATTTTGAAGAGCTTCTTCGCCCATATATGCACCCCACTGCCACGCTGCAATAGCGACATTTACTGGGCATCCAATATGACTAACGCCCATTTTACCATAGCCTAAAAATACAAGTGGACGAATATAGACATTATCTGTGTATGTGTTGCTTTTTAATAGGTCAATGTGTGCTTGATTGATCTGTTCAGCGGTAAATGGAATTGTAATCCCACAAGCCTTAGCAGATTCAAATAGCCTTTTTGTATGTGCTTCAAGGCAAAGAATAGCTAAACCCTTTGGTGTCATATAAGCTCTAACGCCTTCAAATACAGCATTGCCGTAGTGTAATGAATGAGTTAAAACATGAGTTGTAGCCTCGTGCCATTTGACTAATTTGCCATCATACCATATGTGTTCTGCTTCTGGTAGTGCCATTGTAACCTCTTTATGAAAAAATTTTAGGCAATATTTTATCTAAATTTAATTAATAAACCGATAAAAATTAATATAAAAGTGATAAAAATGATAAATTTAGCCTTGCTTTTGCAAATTTAGCATAGTATAAATTTAAACAATTACTATACGCAGCAGGCACAAGACATATAATAATATCTAAACTCAAAAGAATAAATTTGCTAGCAAACTTAGGCTATAAATCCGCTAGCTAAAACCCTTTGATTTTCATCATAAAATACAGCTAACTGACCGCTAGCAACAGCTCCGGCATTGCTCTTTAGCTCTACAGTTGCTACTTTATTGCTTACACGAACAACACATAAAATAGGCTTTGAACGATATCTAATTTTTACATAAGATTCAAATTCACTCAACTGAGTAAAATTATTAAAATTACGTGTTTTAAATTCATAGCACTCTAGTTCATCTTTTTTACCTACAGTAATCTCATTAGCTCTAGCATTGATACTAGTTACATAATGAGGATCATGTGCGCCATTGATTTTAAAGCCTTTGCGCTTGCCAATTGTATAATGCATATAGCCATCATGAGTACCGATAGCATCACCATTTGAATTACGAACAATACCTGGAAGATTGGTATTATAGTGCTGCTTTAAAACATCAATATATGTAGTCTCAACAAAACAAATCTCACTACTCTCCTTTTGTGAGGCAAACGATGCAATATGTGGTATTTGCGAAGCCTGGGCTTTTATATCGACTTTGAGCTTATCTCCAAGTGGAAAGATGATGTAAGGTTAAATTTGCGGGTCAAGATTGGCTAAGAAATAACTTTGATCTTTAGTCTCATCAATAGCAGATTTTATTAA
>NZ_JAGCNF010000023.1 GCF_017646085.1 Campylobacter sp.
GGTGAACGTGAATTTTATATACAAAAAACATTGAAAGAAAGATATACAAAACGAGAACTTGAACGTCAAATAGATTCAAATCTGTATGAATCTTTTAGAGAAAATAAATTGATTATTTCATCTGGTATGCAACAAATTGCAGAAAATCCTCAAGAGTTTTTTAAGGATGGCTATACATTAGAATTTTTAGGAATTCCTGCAAAGCATGATGAAAGAGATTTACGAAAAGCTCTTGTAAATAATATGAAGCAATTTATTTTGGAACTTGGCAAAGATTTTATTTTTATTGATGAGGAATATAGAATTCAAGTTGGGAATTCAGATTTTTTTATAGATTTGCTGTTTTATCATCGGGAACTTCAATGTCTTGTGGCTTTTGAATTGAAAGCTGAAAAATTTAAGCCTGAACATCTTGGACAATTAAATTTCTATCTTGAAGCCTTAGATAGAGATGTAAAAAAAGAAAAAGAAAATCCAAGTATTGGAATTTTATTGTGTCGTGATAAGGATAATGAAGTGGTAGAATATGCATTAAGCAGAACTCTTTCTCCGACAATGGTGGCAGAATACAAATTGCACTTGCCAGACAAAAAATTGTTGCAAGAAAAAATAAAACACATTTTGGATAATTGAGAATGAGGAATTAGGAATGAGTAACATAGGAAATAAAACTTTAATTACTCCACAAGTTGCGGAGCAATTAGAAGAAACAAGCGAACTTGCTCAAGAACTTTCAAAAGATCCTTATAATTTTGCTTTTACCGGAATTACCGGGAAGTATAATGAACGTAAATTAAAGGATGCACTTTTAAAAAACAAGGAAGTTAGGAGATAGGAATGAGTAATATAGGAAATAAAACTCCGGAAATAAGATTTAAAGGCTATACAGAAGATTGGGAACAGCGTAAGTTGGGGGATGTGGCAAATAACTTTGAATATGGCTTAAACGCTTCGGCAAAAGAGTATGATGGGAAAAATAAATATATTCGTATTACCGATATAGATGATGAATCAAGAATGTTTTTATCTGATGATATTACATCACCCGATACTGACTTAACATTAGCAGATAAATACAAACTCGAAACAGGCGATATTCTATTTGCAAGAACTGGTGCGAGTGTAGGAAAAACCTATTTATATAGGGAAAAAGATGGTCTTGTATACTATGCAGGATTCCTTATTAGAGCAAAAATTAATTCTGAAAATGATGTGGAATTTGTGTTTCAAAATACATTCACAGACAAGTACGACAGCTTTATAAGAATAACATCACAGCGTTCGGGACAGCCTGGTGTTAATGCACAGGAGTATCAAGATTTTACTTTTTATGCTCCATCTCTTGCCGAACAATCTAAAATCGGCACCTACTTCCAGTCTCTCGACAACCTCATCACCCTTCATCAGCGTAAATGTGATAGCCTAAAAAAAGTAAAAAAATCCATGCTTCAAAAAATGTTTCCAAAAAATGGAGCATCAGTTCCAGAGATTCGTTTTGCAGGATTTACTGGGGATTGGGAACGGCGTAAGTTTGGAGAACTAGCAGTTAGAGAATCAAATTGTGATATATCCTCGATTGATATGCCTTGTGTTGAATATGAAGATGTTATTGCTAATGAGGGGCAACTTAACAAGGATATTTCATTAAAAGAAATGCAGAAAAAAGGTATTATTTTTGATGGTTCACAAGTTTTATTTGGAAAACTTCGTCCATATCTACATAATTGGTTAAATCCTGATTTTAAGGGTGTTGCAGTAGGTGATTGGTGGGTTTTAAGACCTATTGAATTGGATAAAAATTTTCTTTATAGGCTTATTCAAACACAACAATTTGATGATATCGCTAATCAATCAGCAGGTTCAAAAATGCCAAGAGCTGATTGGAATTTGATTGCTGAAACAGAGTTTATTGTACCAAGTCTAATTGAAGAACAAATCAAAATCGGTTCCTATTTCCAGTCTCTTGATAAGCTTATCACCCTTCACCAAAGTAAATTTGAAAAATTGCAAAAGATAAAAAAATCTTGCTTGCAAAATTTATTCCCACAAAACAACCAAAACACCCCAAAAATTCGCTTTAAAAATTTTAGTGATGAGTGGGAAAATAATAATTTAGGCGAAATTTGCAAAATTATCAAAGGCGAACAAATAAATAAATTATCATTACTTGAAAATGGAAAATATTATGTATTAAATGGTGGAATTAGCCCATCTGGATATATAAATACATACAATACATTAGAAAATACTATTTCTATAAGCGAAGGTGGAAACTCTTGCGGATATGTAAAATTTAATATTGAAAAATTTTGGTCAGGCGGACATAATTATACATTAAATGAACTAAAAACTAAAACATTATTTTTATATTCTTTCTTAAAAGCAAAACAGCAAGAAATAATGGCTTTGCGTGTTGGTAGCGGGCTTCCAAATATACAAAAAAATACTTTATCAAATATAAGCATTTCAATCCCAAATTCAAAAGAACAAGAAAAAATCGGTGCGTTTTTCTCTAAACTCGACAACCTTATCACCCTTCAACAGCGCAAGGTAGAAAAATTAAAAAATATTAAAAAGGCATTGCTTAATAAGATGTTGATCTAGTAATCGCAATAAACTATGATAAATTTATCTAAATAATCTGCCTAGCTAGCTCTAATGCAAGGGCTGGCTTTAACTCTTTCATACATTCATGAGAGCCTAGCGGGCAGACTCGCTTCATACACGGCATACATGGCAAATTTAAGTGAGCTAATCTAGCATTTGGATTATTATATGGACTAGTTCTAGTAAAATTTGTAGGGCCAAATAGCGCAACTGTTGGCACTTTAAAAGCTGCTGCGATATGCATTGGGCCACTATCATTAGTAATAAAAAGCCCAAGTCCAGCAATATAACTAGCTAACTCTTTTATACTAGTTTTACCACAAAGATTTCTATGCGATATACCGCTTTTAGTCAAAATATAGCTAATCTCATCACAAATCTCTATCTCGCCATTTCCACCAAAAATCAAAATATCAAATTTATCTGCTAACTCCATAGCCACCTGAGCAAAATAGCTAGGATACCATCTTTTAGCACTTCCATATGTTGCGCCTGGATTTAGCCCTAGAGTCGGCCTAGTATAGATTTGCGGGGTAAAGCTTAGCTGCATTTCATTAGTTAAAATACTAATATTAAGGGCTTTTGAACTAAAATTTAGATAATCAACTACTAAATGGTCATTTTTATTAATTGGCCTATATACTCCACTATTTCTAGCATTAATAAAAAATGCTAAAGCCTTTGAGGCTAGATGGCTTCTAAAGCTGATAAATGCATCAAATTTGGGCTGGGATTTAGCTAATTTATATAGATATGCTAGGCGAAATCTAGATTTTTTAGATTCATCGATTATAATCTGGCCAAACTCAGCAAATAACGCCGTACTAGCAGCTGAGCCAAAAAATGTTAGCTTTGCATCTTTAAAATTTGCCCTGATATTTGCAATAGCAGCACTACTCATTACCCCATCGCCAAGCCATGTTGGCAACTCAATGAATATTCTCACCAATAACCTTTAAAATTTCATTTAGATTCTTTTCAACGCTAAATTCACGTGCCATTTCACTATTTTGCCCTGAAATCTCTAAAAGTAGATCATGATCTGTTAGCAAAAGATTTATATATCCATCTATACTTTGATCGCTAGCATTTTTCATAACAAACTCACTACCTAAAATCTCGCTAGCTCCATTTTGTTCAGTAGTAAAACACGCACAACCATAGCTAAGCGCTTCTAAGAGTTGATTGCTAAATGAGTTATAATGCGATGGTAAAACAAATATATCAGCTGCTTCATAGTAGTGATTCATTATAGTTTGAGATGGACGAAAAATAACTGTAACACCAAGATTTTGGGCAATTTTTCTATATTTTAAAACAGCTTTATCACTACCGATAATAAGCGCATTTACCTTAGTCTCTAAACGACTTAAAAGCTCGATAAATTCCCTAGCTCCATCAGCCCTAAAATCATCTGATACAAATAGCATAACTGGCAATTCCATATTAAGCCCAAGCTCATTGCATAAACGCATCTTGGCTCTGCCTTTTTGGATTTGAATTGGAGGTGTGATTCCTGGATAAATAGTAACTAATTTATTTGGGTCTAGATTATAAACAGTCTCTAATCCAAAGCGAGTTAGATTTGAATTTGCTATAATTTTAGTAGCATTTTGGACGCATTTTTTCTCAATTTGACCAGCAATGAAATTTGAAAAGCTTAAAAACCAAAATTTATAAAGCTTTTTATAAATTTTTTGTACACCATCATTGGCTAAATATATATCAGCACTATCAAATTTATCTAAACAGATATAAAACTCATCGCCCTTTTGCTTTTTGGCTATATTATTGATTTTAAGCGGTCTTAATAGACTAGTTTTAGCTTTAATGCCACTATAATTTTTAGATATAGTGGTATATTTAAGTGAATTTAAAGCAGCTTTTAAACGCTCGATAAACCTCTGATTTTTGCTAGAAAAGTTTATTTCTAAGATTGATATATTTTTCATTCTTTGATTTTAACATAGCTAGGCTTATAAATTGGTTTATTTATTTAAATTTTATTGATTTTGTGTAATAAAATGGTTTTTTATTTCATTTTTTATCCAGTTAATATCTAAACTATTTAAGCATTCACTCACACCAGAATTATTGCACCCTTCTAAACCGCATGGAACACATTTTAATGAGCTTTGGATTACGGTATGGCGTCCCATTTTTTGTATCCCGCTTTGGCTTTTATAGCAGTTTTTTGATTTTGAATTATCCCATGGCCCCCATGCGCCTGTATAGCTTGGGCCAAAAAGTGCAATACATGGAATATCATTAGCCGCTGCCATATGCATTATGGCTGTATCTGTACCGATATACAAAAGAGATTTTGAGCTTAAAAATGCGACTTGATCTAGAGTCAAGCTCCCTTTAAATACAACTGGCTTACTCTTACAAAGCTTTAGAATGTTTTGCATTTTTGCCATCTCGTTTGGGTTTTTATCACAAGTTAAAACAACTCTCTTATCTAGCTCTAATTCACAAAAATCAATTACTCCAGCCATTATCTCATCGCTTACGCACTTATAATCAAATCTAGCCATCGGATGAATGTGAATAAATTTATTTGGCAAATTTAAATCATATTCATTAAAATATAGACTAACCTTTGTGCTTACAATCTCCTTGCCAAGAGCCTTTATGGCTGAGAGATTTTGCATTACTATATGGTTTTCTTGCTCGCTTTGATGGGTAATGAATTTATTTAAAATTTGGCTTTTGCCCTTACGTGAGATTATGCTTTTTGCCCCACTAAATATAGCTAAAAATAGCCCACGATCGCTTATTTCGGTATTTATTACTATATCAAATTTTTGCCTTCTTAATTGCTTGGCATATTTCAGCTCTAGCCAAATTTTTTTAAAAATATTGGCTTTTTTTATAGCCGGACGATCATATATATGGATTTGGTCTATTTGCGGATTGTTTGCTATTACAGCTTGCGTGCCTTGATTTAGAGCAAAATGTATAGAAGCATCAGGATAATGGGCTTTTAGATTAGATATCAACGGGGTAGTTAAAAGCACATCGCCAATAAATCTAAATTTGATAATTAAAATTTTCATTTATAAATCTCTGGATAGAATTGTTTAAATTTCTTATGCATCCAAAAATACTCATCTGGCTTGCTTGTTATGATATCTTGTGTAGCACTACTTTGGGCTTGTGTGGCTTGCTTAATCTTATCACCATTTAGCTTATTAACCTCTATTGGCTCATAAAAGCTAATTTCATTTTTATCTTCAACTCTTTTGATAAATGCTGGGATAATTACTGCATTAAGCTTAGAGGCAAATATACTAGCAGCATGTGTATGAGAGATGCGATTAGAAAAAAACTCACACTCTACTCCATCTCTAATATCTACATTTTGATCAACTAAAATACCAAGAAGTCTTCTATTTTGCAAGGCTTTCATAATCGCTCTTGCGCCTCCACTTTTAGGTATTACTTCTATATCAAACCTGCTTCGATTTTTACTTAAAATCTTATCCATCACAGGGCTATCAAGGTTTCTGCCTACAATGCTTACAGCACCAAATTTAGCAGCCATCGCAAGACTAAAAAGCTCCCAATTGCCATAGTGAGCAGTAGCTATTATGATTGGGCGGTCTTTAAATTTATCTAAAATTTGAGCGTTTTTAAACTCAACTTTTGCTAAAATTTGCTCTTTTGTGCTATTTTGATTGCGTAAAAACTCCACACCAAAGTGAGCAAAATTACGATAAGTTTGCAAAATAATCTCTTCGATATTTGTAAATTTACACATTTTTAGATTGGTTCGCATTATATTTGTATGTTTTTTATCAAATTTATAAAAAGCTCTTGCGAGTAGATCAAAAAATATATTTTGCAAACTCCTTGGTGTATAGATTGCAATAAATCTAAGAGTATGGTATATTCCTAAATATAAAAAATCAACCATTTAAAAGCTCCGGATTTAAAATATTTTTTGCCAAATTTGCTATGCTGCTTGGAGATATCTCATTGATGCAATAATCGCTTTTATCTATATTTCTAGCATCAATTTTTTTGCCTGTATCAATAGTATGATTTATAGATGTAGTAAAGCTATTTCTACTACTTGGACGATTACCAAAGAGCGTGATACTAGCTCTATTTTGTGCCCAAGCTAGATGGGTGATACCGCTATCATTGCCAATTACAAGCCCTACACTTTGCATAAAATCTGCAACCTTAGCTAAGCTCATAGGACTTAGTACTTTAGCATGAGTATTATAAGCGATTTTACTAGCAAGGTCATACTCTTTAGCATTTGCTGAAATGATATTAATCTCATAATCTTTTAGCAAATTTATCACCTCGTTAAATTTATCATAGCACTTGCTTGGCTCGCTTGCAAATGGAGCTATTAGAATGGTTTTAGATGATTTAGGCTCTATATCTGAGATGAAACAAGCAGATTTTTGTATGATATCATCATCGCTAAACTCAAAACCCAAAGCAAAACCAGCAAGAGCTAAATTTCGTCTTATAATATTTTCATTATAATCAATTTTAAATTTACTCTTATAAAATATAGAAGCTAGTGGCTCTTTTATGCTACTTTTATCAAATCCAGCTATATTATTACCTAAAACCCTAGCTACAAGAGCTGATTTTATAAGTCCTTGAAAATCTATAATAAGATCAAAATTACCGCTAAATTCTTTAAGAATTTTAAAGCTTTTAGTAAATTTTTTATCCTTTAAAGGGAGCGCTATAACCTCTACACCATCTAAAAGATGAACAATGCTACTAAATTTTTCATCCACAAACCAGCTAATTTTAGCATCTTTAAAATGCCTTTTGATAAATTGTATAATAATACTTGTATGAACGATATCGCCAAGAGCTGAGAGTCTAATAATTGCTATTTTCAACTAATTTTCCAAGATTTTTTGCTATTATTTTATCTAAATTTGATTAAAAGTTGGTAATTTATGAGCGGTTATATATGTGTATTTGATTGTGAGACTGTGCCTGATTGTGATTCTTTAAGAGCAATTTATAGCTATGAAGGAGATGATAAAAGCGTAGCACAAATAGCACTTGCAGAGCAAAAAGAGCGTACTGGAAGTGGGTTTTTGCCAGTTTGCTTTCATAAAGTAGTAACTATTAGCGCAGTAATAGCTGATGAATTTGGCAGATTTAAAAGAGTATCTACAATCGCTGGAGATAGTGAAGAGAAAAAAATAGCTGAGTTTATTAAATTTATAAATGAACACAATCCTAGACTTGTAAGCTATAATGGAAGAGGCTTTGATCTACCTATGTTAATGATAAGAGCAATGCGTTATAATATCGATGCGAGCGAGTATTTTAATACTAACGATAGAGCTAATGGCAAAGACAAATGGTGCAATTATAGAAGTAGGTATGATGGGGTTTTTCATCTTGATTTACTTGATCATATTAGTGATTTTAAAGCTGTAAGTGGGCTAAAATTAGATCTACTATGTGCTAGTTTAAATTTACCTGGCAAATATGATGTTCATGGCGATGAGGTAATGAACTTATACTATGATGGAAAGCAAGATAAAATTGATGAATATTGTGAGTCTGATACGCTAAATACATATTGGCTATTTTTAAAATATGAATTATTGCGTGGTAAACTAAATTTAGATGATTATTCTAATTATTTAAGCTTAATGAGTGAATATCTAAATAAGCAAAAAGCCGATATGAGCTATAGTGCGGTATTTTGTCAATATATAGAAAATGAGCTTAATAGATTGAGTTGTAAATGATTAAAATTTGTTTATTAACTTGGCTGATTTGTTGTAGTACTTTTTCTTCTGTAATGCTACTTAAAGAGTATAAAGACGAAAATCTTACTGGCTGGATGATGAGCGAAAAATATGATGGCGTGCGTGCTATTTGGGATGGCAAAGAGTTAAAAAGTCGTAATGGTAATATAATTAATGCACCATCTAGCTTTATAGCTCAATTACCTAATTTTGCGCTTGATGGTGAGCTGTGGAGCCATAGAGGAGAGTTTGAGCTAATTGCGTCTATTGTATTAGATGAAAATCCTGATATTAAATTATGGAAAAATATTAAATATATGGTATTTGATCTACCTAAATTTGATGGAAATTTAAGTGATAAAATGGCTTATCTAGAAGAGTTTTTAAGCTCAAATCCAAGTGAGTTTATAAAAGCTGTAAAGCAAATCTATATCCAAAATAATTCGCATGCTTTTGCCTATTTAGATGAGGTTGTAAGCAAAGGTGGTGAAGGTATTGTTGTTCGTGATCCAAATGCGACATATATAAGCGGCCGAAGTAGCAAAATATTAAAGCTAAAAAAGTGGCATGATAGCGAGTGTCAAATAGTAGCTATAAATAGCGGAAAAGGCAAATATACAGGAAAAATGGGCTCAATTGATTGTGTTGATATTTTTAGCAAAATTAAATTTAAAATCGGCTCAGGATTTAGCGATGAAATACGACAAAATCCACCAAAAATAGGCACTATAATCACATATAAATTTGCTAATTTAACCAAAAATAATAGACCAAGATTTCCGGTATTTCTACGAATTAAAAGGAGTGAATAGATGAAAAAAATTATAACTTTGTGCATACTAGCTGCTAGCTTAAATGCGCTAATACTATATGAACCAAAAACAAAAGAGCAAAAAGAGGGTTATAGATATGGCCAAACAATGCGAATGCTTGGTATGGGCAAGTGGGAGTGCGATAGGAAATTTAAAAATATTGATAATGAGAAGCTAGAGTGGTGTGAATATGGATGGGTTGATAAAAGTGAGGAGATAGATGCTAGAAAGCTTGATTAATGGTATAAGGCTGGTTAATTTTACTAGTTTAGATACTAAAGAGATAAAGATGATTTATAACTGGCGAAACAACCCTAAAATCGCTAAATATATGATAAATAAAAGTATAACATGGGATGAGCATTTAGGCTTTATAGATAGCCTTAGAAATTCTCAAGATAAGATCTATTTTTTAGTCTATAAAGATGGTTTAGCAATTGGAGTAATTTCGTTTATAAATATATCTAAAAGCTCATGCGAATTTGGGATATATGCTAGTCCAGATTTGCGTGGTATGGGCGATTTGCTGATGGGTGTGATTATAGATTATGCATTTAATAGACTTTATATTAAAGAGATTTTAGCTAAGGCTTTTATAGATAATTTAAAAGCTATAGCGCTTTATAAAAAATTTGAATTTAATATAATTAAAAAGGATAAAGATATGGTATATTTTAGTCGTAAGAAGAGAGATAAAAAAAAAGGGGGGGGTAGGACTCAATATACTTCTTTGCCAAGAAAGGCTCTTGGCATGAAAATTGCAATTCTTACTACAGCTAATCAATGGTTTGAACCATATGCGTTAAGATTTCAAGATCTTTTAAGCAATTATGGATTTAATAGTCAAATTTACAATTTTCATGAACAAATTAGCGGTTATGATGTTGTTTTTATACTTAGCTATCATAGGATAATTAACGAAGAATTTTTAATTAAAAATCGCCATAATA
>NZ_JAGCNF010000024.1 GCF_017646085.1 Campylobacter sp.
CAGTGCCTGGAGGGCCTACTAATAAAACTCCTTTTGGAATTTTAGCACCTAGGCGAATATAGCGTTCAGGATTTTTAAGGAAATCTACGATCTCTTTTACCTCCTCTTTAGCCTCTTCTACGCCAGCTACATCATCAAATTTAACTTTTGGCTTTTCACTATTAATTAGCTTTTTACTACTTCCCATACCAAGGATTCCGCTACCCATATTTTTTTGCATTCTACTGGCTAAAAACATCCAAATTGCAAAGAAAATAAATACAGGAATCACCCATGAAAATAGCATATCACTTAGCCAATTACTCTCACTATAGGCTCCATAGCTGATATTATTCTCTTCTAAAAGTGGGACTAAAGTTTGATCATTAGCAACTTTTTTTACTACATATGCTTGACCATTTCCACTAGCTTTTATCGTAGTTTGTCCGATTATAACCTCATTTATCTGCTTTGATTTAATTAGGGATTTTAGCTCTGAGTAGCTGATATTTTTTGAATTTGTACCAGATATCCCCATCTCATCAGGGCTCATACTACGAAAAATCAGCACCATTACCACAGCAAAAATCGCAAACATTAAAATAGGATTTTTATTAAAAAAACTATTATTATTTGGTTGATTTTTATTTTCCATTATTTTCCTTGATTTTTAAATACAAAACTCTCCCACTCATTTTGAGTTAAATTCTCTATCAACTCAAATTCGCTAAAAGCGTTTATAATTATATTTTTATATTTTGTAAGAATTCCAGATAAAATTATTATGCCACCGACTTTTATCTTAGATTTTAGGTCATTTGCAAGAAATAGTATAACATCAGCAATGATATTTGCTACTACAATATCATAAGACTCATTGCTATTAGTTATAGAACCAGTCCAAATTTTATCTATAGCTATACTGTTTTTTTGTGCATTTTCAAGACTGCTTTGCACGGCTAGTTCATCAGTATCACAAGCGCTTACATTTAGCCCTAACTTTGCCATAGCAATACTTAAAATACCGCTACCGCAACCAACATCTAGAGCATTTTTATATCCTTTAGAATATTTTGAAATTAGCTTTAGACATGAATTTGTACTCTCGTGATGACCAGAGCCAAAAGCTAATGCTGGATCGATAATAATATCTATTAGCCCATCTTTTGGAGATTCCCAACTTGGCCTAATATAAAACCCACCGGCTTCAACCGGGGCTATGCCCTTTTTATATTCATTAATCCAGTCTATATTATCTTTGATTTGTAAATCAGTAGTTATTTCGCAGCCCAAGCGACTAGCAAACTCTTCAAGTCCCCACTTGGCATCTTCCAAGTTCTGCTCATCCCTAATGATAAAGCCACTATCGATCTCTTCTATACAGGTAAATCCAAATTCAAAAACAAGATCTTTTAATGGCTCAATTTGCTGGGATGTAACTTTTAATTCGTAATATTTATCTTTCATTATCCAAGAACGTCTTCAAGTTTCTCTTTAAGTACTTGAGGAGTAAAAGGCTTAACAATATAGTTATTCACTCCAGCTTTTAATGCCGTAATAACCTCAGCTTTACCACCTTCTGTAGTTACCATGATAATAGGCATATTTTCATATTTAGACTCAGCCCTAACCTTTTTTACTAACTCTAGGCCATTCATTTCAGGCATATTCCAGTCAGTAATTAACACGCCTACATCTGGATTTTGGCAAAGTATATCCCAAGCCTCTACACCATGCTCAGCCTGCAATACTTCGTTATGCCCAAGCCTTTCTAATGTATTTTTTATAATTCTTCTCATAGTAGAGCTATCATCAACAACCAATAACTTCACTAACTATCCTTTCTCAACTTTAGACGATATTTTATCTAAAATTACTTTTAAAATACTTTAACAGTTAAAAATTGTTATTAAAAATATCACTAAGTGCTATTTTTCCTTCATAATAAGCTTTGCCAATTATAACCCCAGATATTCCATTAGTTTTGCTTGCAGATTCCAAATCGGCCAAACTTGCCACTCCGCCACTTGCAATTGTATTTATACCACTGGCTTTGGCAATACTAGCAGTAAATTCTAAATTCAACCCACAAAGCATGCCATCTTTGCTAATATCTGTAGCAATTATTGCTTCAACTCCAGCATCTGCATATAATTTAGCAAGATCAGTAGCCTTCATCTGGCTTACCTCAGCCCAACCCTCTACTGCGACAAATCCATCTTTAGCATCTATTCCTACAACTATTCTATATTTCTTAGCCATCTCTTTTACAAATTCAGGATTTTTAAGCGCAACTGATCCTAAAATTAATCTACTAACTCCTGAGTTTAAGTAACTTTTTATACGCTCTTCGTTACGCACTCCACCGCCAATTTGTATATTTAAATTTGTAGCACTTACAATTTTTTCTATAGTTTTTAAATTTACAGCATCTCCAGCAAACGCTCCATCTAAATCTACAATATGCAACCATTTAGCCCCAGCATCGCTAAATCTCTTAGCTAACTCCCATGGCTCATTTGAGTAAATTTTAGCGCTATCCATCAATCCTTTTGATAATCTAACTGCCTTGCCCTCTTTTAAATCTATTGCCATATATTTTTCCATCTATATCTCCATAAAATTTTTAATTATCTTTAGCCCGCACTCATGCGATTTTTCAGGATGTGGTTGAAATCCATAAACATTTTCATACTCCACAGCACTTACAAACTCATATCCATACTCAGTATAAGCCAAAGCAAATTTGCTATCACAAACAGCATGATATGAATGCACAAAATATAAATAAGCGCTTTCACCAAGACCATCTACAATCTTGCTTTTTGTAGTAAATTTAGCCCTATTCCATCCCATATGCGGCACTTTAAGGGGCTTATTAAATTTAGATTCATCAAACTTTATGATACTCCCATCAATAACCCCAAGCCCGCTATATTCGCCAAATTCATAGCTCTTTTTAAATAACAGCTGCATACCAAGACATATCCCCAAAAATGGCCTACCACTGGCTATAAATTCTAAAATTGCATCATCTAGATTTATATCCCTTAATCTTTGAATTGCCTTACCAAAAGCACCCACGCCAGGCAAAAGCAATCTATCATATTTTTTTAAGCAATCAGCATCACTTACTAGCTCACTTTTAGCCCCTACAAACTTAAGGGCATTTTGTACACTTCTTATATTTCCAGCACCATAATCAATTATCCCTATCAACACTACTCCTTCTTAAAATAAACAGATAACAACTAAGAGCAATCATCAAAAATCCAACTCCACCAATAAGATATATCGCATATAATATCTGACTTGGATCAGTAATTGCAAATTTAAATACTAACATAAGCGATTCAATAGCTAAAGCTATAATAATACTTCCTATAAATCTTACCATTGTTCTGCTGCCACCATTTTGATGGTGATTTGGCCGACCTAAAACTTCAGCTTCAAATATTGCCTTAACAAGATCAAATATTGCTAGTGCCAAAGTAAGAACAATTGTAGATTCAAAAACCTCACTAATATTAATCTCATTAAAGCTTTTTAAAACAAAACTTTTTATACCATGAACAAATAAAACTAACGAAATCGCAAAAAGAGCGATAGAAAAAATCGAATATATAAATTTTGTAAATTTACCAAATATTCCATCTACAGACCCAGGACTAATAATAGCTAAAAGCTCTTTTAGTCCAATGTCCATACACGCTATATAAAGCAACTCTCTTTTATCATTATATATAGGCATTGAGGCTGTAACACAAAGACGATTAGTAAGACTTGATGGATATGGATCAGTTAAAACGCATCGCTTCTCACGTACACATCTATAATAATAGGCTTTATTGCTTCTATTCATTCCTTTACCAGATACATTTTTTGGATCTAAGCTTATAGTGTTATCTAGCTGAATTCCATTTTTATCTAATATATAAAATGCATCAAAGCTATCAATCTCATGTGCAATTTTATCAAAACCATCTTTAATATTTTGAGCGCTTACACCAGGGAGATTATTTGGTATATTTCTATCAAAAAGATGACATAAATAAGCCCTAGCCTTATAGCGTATCTCACTAAATTCTTCAATCTCTTTAAAAATCATATTAATCCCTATTTTTATTATGATTAAACTCAGGCACTATAATCTTTAATCCATACTCAATCTGAGCTTCATCCTGGCTTTGTAATAGATTAGCAATTTGTTTGTTTAATAGATTAATATCATATGGTTCGCTTCTAGTTACAAAGATACTTTCAAATTTTGTCGCTACATCATTAGAATCAATCAAAAGCTCTTCATATAGCTTCTCACCCGGACGCAAACCTACAAATTTAATTCCAAGATGTTCTTTATTGCTTAATTTTAGCATTCTCTTAGCCATATCAGCGATACGAACTGGCTCACCCATATTAAGCACGAAAAGCTCTCCACCACTTGCAATACTAGCAGCTTGAAGAACTAATTGACACGCCTCACTAACAAGCATAAAATATCTTGTAATATCTGGATGAGTAACACTAAGTGGTTCATTGGCTGCTATTTGGGCTTTAAATTTAGGTATAACACTACCGCTGCTACCTAGCACATTACCAAATCTAACTGCAACAATCTCAGTAGAGCTAGTATTTGAATTTAATGCATATAATTCACAAATTCTTTTAGTAGCTCCCATAATATTTGTTGGTCTTACAGCTTTATCCGTTGAGATTAACACTACCTTTTTAGCCTCGTATTTTTTAGCCAGATCTACAACATTTTTAGTACCGATTATATTGTTTTGCACGGCAATTAGCGGATTAAATTCGCATAATGGAACATGCTTATATGCAGCTGCGTGAATAACTATATCTGGCCTAAATTTAGAAAATACAGATTCAAATTCATCAGTATGAGTAATATTTAACATTACTAAGCGATTGCGTTTATCAGCATTAGTAGCCTCATTGATCTGATATAGATTATACTCGCTATGTTCTACCATTATTAACTCTTTAGCGCCAAATTTCAAGCACTGCTTGCATATTTCACTACCTATAGTTCCCCCAGCTCCAGTAACCATTACTACCTTACCGCCTATAAATGACTCAACTACTGTACTATCTAGGTCTTTTGGTTTTCTAGCTAGCAAATCCTCTATACTAATATCTGTGATTCCTTCGCTCTTTTGCCCAATTAAAGAAAATATCTTAATATCTTTAAAGCCTAAAGTATCTAGCTCATCATATAAATCTTTAAGCTCATTTGGCATAAGTTTTAGTGCTATTATAGCGCTTTTTACACCATCTTCTATATAGTTTTTTAGTTCATCTTTATGGCCTACTTGATAACCGTCGCAGTATGTGCCTACTAAATCCTTTCTACCATCTACTATACCTACAGCATAGTAGTTTGCATATCCGCTTTTAAACCCTTTTAGGATTTGTAGAGTTTTAGAAGTAGAACCAATAATAACGCATGGATGACCATTTTTAGCTTTTTTAAAGTCTATTAAAGCTCTTTTTGAAATTCTTAAGCTTCCAACCATAATAGCCGAAATAAGCGCATCTATGATAATAACACTCCTTGGAAATGGAGCAAAAATCTCTTCATAAGATAAAAAGATTCCAAAAAATATTCCCGCACAAAGCAGGCAAGCTAGCGTAATTTTTCTAGATTCATTTAATCCAAAAAATCTCCACGGAACTCTATAAATTTGAAACGCCCATAGCATAGCAATCTTGATAACAATCAAAATCGCTCCACTATATATCATTCCAGGGATAAATATCTCTGGTATATCACCACTAAATCTAAGTAAAAAAGCAAAATATATACTAAGTGTAAATATCAAAGTATCGCACAATAAAAAAAATGCGATTCTACGCCTCTTAGTCGCTCTAATCACAGCGCACTCCTAACGATATTAGCAACTTTTTCTACTAATTCATCACTCATATCAGCACCACTTGGAAGGCAAATTCCTCTATCAAAATAATCCTCACTTGTGCCATCTACAATGCATTTAGCACCCTTAAATACCGGTTGAAGGTGCATTGGCTTCCATAGCGGTCTACTTTCTATATCATGTTTATTTAGTGCTTCTATAACTTTTAAATGTGTATTTTTTTCTTTAAATAATAAAGTAGTAAGCCATCTATTGCCTCGTGAATTTGGAATTTCAGGCATGAATTCAGCTACATCACTAAGTAAATTTGAATAAATATCAAAAATTTGGCGTTTTCTCTCCACTCTTGCCTCTAAAACTTCCATCTGCCCTACCCCAATAGCACCTAAAACATTACTAAGCCTATAATTATAACCATAATCTAAATGCTCATAGTGCAAAAGCGGCTCTCTTGCTTGTGTGCTGTAATATCTAGCTTTATTAGCTATGTTTTCATCATGGCTAACTAACATACCGCCACCACCTGTGGTTATGATCTTATTTCCATTAAAACTATAAACTCCAATATCACCAATACTTCCAAGTGCTTTGCCTTTATAAAATCCGCCCAAAGCCTCAGCTGCATCTTCTATAATAGCTATATTATTTTCAGCGCAAATTTCTACTATCTCATCCATCTTTGCTGCTTGGCCATATAGGTGGGTTATAATTAGTGCTTTTGGCTTTTTATCACTTTTATTTATTGCATCTTTTAAGAGTTTTGGGCTAAGATTCCAACTCTCATCACAATCGATAAATATAGGCTCACATCTTTCATACATTATAGGATTTACACTAGCTGCAAATGTAAAAGATGAAGCCAAAACGGCATCGCCATCGCCTATTTTTAAAACTCTAAGCGCTAAATGCAACCCAGCAGTTGCTGAGCTAAGAGCTACTGCATTTGGTGATTTAGTATAATCTTTTATACTATTTTCAAACCTATCTACAAACTCTCCAAGTGGTGCTATATAATTACTTTTAAATGCTTCATTGACATACTTTAACTCATTATCGCCCATATAAGGTGCGCTTAAAAAAACTCTAGCCATTATATTCCTCTATTAATTAATGGCTATATTTTATCAAAGTTAGGATAAAGTTAGAATTAATAACGCTAAAAAGTTAAATTTATTCATTGATTTGA
>NZ_JAGCNF010000001.1 GCF_017646085.1 Campylobacter sp.
AATGGTATTTACTACTGAATTTAGTGTAAGTGATGAATTTAAAATGAAGTAAAAATGCTTTTGGCTGGATAAATGTATTAAATTATTGAGCATTAATTATTAAAAAAGCAATAAAACCCAAATGCTAAAAATGGATTTTAGTATTTAAAAAGAAACTGATAGCTCATTTAAGAGATTTGAAAACTGCCAATGTTTGGTGTAGAAATATTAGCTTAGATGAAAATTATATTAATGGTTTTATGATTGAAAAAGAGCTTAATAGTTAGATTAAATTATATATTATATTATACAAAAGCACTATTTGATAAATAGTTTAATTATTTTTAATCGTAGTAATCACCGATTTATATAACAATTACTACGATTTTAAACACTTTTAGGTTCTATTTGCTTTCCCAGCCCCATTTTATCCAAACTTTTTGAGCCTCTTTAGATTGGACGAACTTGACAAACTCTTGTGCTATAGCTTTATTTTGCGAGTTAGTAGTAACTGCAATTTCAGCACTTCGGTAAATTACTGCATCATCTTTTAATGAGACAAACTCAGCTTTTTTATCGCCTAATACTTTAGCCCAGTGTGACCATATAATAAGCGCATCAATGCTCTCATCGCTATTCCATCGTTCTACGGCTAATTTTGAATTTGGTGCATAATAAGCAATATTTTCTCTAAGTTTGACTAAATTTTGTTGATTTGCCCCCTTAAGTGCCATATCCTCATATAGTCCAACCTGACCAGCGCCATCTACTACCATTACCTTTATACCATCTTTTAAAATATCAGCAAATTTTTTAATATTTTTTGGGTTATTTTTGCGAACAACGATACCAGCCTCTCTGATATTTAATACCTCTACATCTTTGACATTTAAAGAGTTTGACATAGCCTTAATAAAACCATCCATCATTGATGAATTACCTGCAAATATAATATCTGCATTAGCTTTAGCATCATTTATCCATTGAGGAGTTGGCCCTGCAATGATTTGAACTTTTTGACCTTTTTGGGCTTCAAACTGCGCTGCAAGCTCTTTTAAAACTGGAGCTGGCCACCTGGTCCATAGGCTAGTACATCAGCGTGCGCTGAAGTAGCTATAGCAAAACATGCAAGACATGTAAGTAGCGATTTTTTCGTAATTTCCCCTATTTTAGTTAAATTTTATGAAGCAAATTTAAGATATTTCATAAGTTTTAATTATATTTAAAATTATAAAATATTGATTTAATGTAGCATAATTTTCATCTTTATAGTGATAAATAATCAAGATACGATAAAAAATCACTAAAATATTAAACAAAACACTATTTATTAAATGTTTCTACTCCATCAAATCCAAGTTCATTTGGTAAAATCGGGCCGTTAATTATAGTTGGAGTGATAATAAATATTAATTCACTAGTTTTGCTAGTTTGTCGGTCACTTTTAAATAGATACCCAAGCAAAGGAATATCACCCAAAATTGGAACTTTATTAATCTCGTTGCCTAGGCTTTTAGCGATTAAACCACCTAAAATTATACTATCGCCACTAGAAATTTCTACCACAGTAGATAACTTTTTTTGCATAGTATCTGGAGCGATTACACGAGGTTGCGTCTGCTTAGCATCATCAGCTGAATATTTAAAGCTGCTTAGGCTAGGATTTATACGTAGCATTATGCGATTCTCATCGCTAATTTCAGGCAAGAGATTTAGTAAAATTCCTATAAATACAGAGTGTTGTTTATAAGTAGTTTTAGTAATCTCACTAGTATCATTATTAGTGATATCTTCAGCAATTCTATAATTGATATTATCACCTACTGAGATTAGGGCTTGTTGATTGTTCATTGCCATTATTTTAGGACTTGAGATTATTTGACTTTTCCCATTAGTACTTAAAAAATTTAATACACCATCAAGACTAAGACGCAAATCTCCACCAATGATAAATCCACCAGAGATATTTTTTAGACTATGGGCTGGATTTTGAGCAGTGCCTTTATTAAAGATTAGGCGTGATGAAGTACCATCGCTTAAATAACTTTTAAAACCAAGCTCAAATTTACTCCAATCAACACCTTTTGTATAGCTATTATCTAGCTCAACAGAGATTATTTTTACATCGATTAAAACCTGCTTTTTAAGGCGGCTTGAGAGCAAATTTAGATAGTTTTGTACCCTTTGTAGTTGATTTGCAGTACCAGTGATATGAATTAGCCCGGCTGCTGGATTAATGATTGGAGCTGGAGCAATAAATGAATCATTATGGCTATTTAATACTAATTTTAGCTCATTAGCAAGATCTTGCCAAAAATCAAATTTTTCTGTAGTTTTTATTATATTATCTTGATTATTTTCATCATTTTGACTACTATTTTGATAATCCTCGCCAATCTCTATCGGAGCTGAATCTACAGAAGCTTTAGTAATTGCTTGACCTTGTCTAGCTGAGATAATATAATCCATTTTAAAGGTTTTAGTTTGTATATATGACAAGCTTAACATTTTGTCATTAAACTCATAACTAAGATCATTTGACTCAGCTACTAAGCGTATAATTTCATCAAGGCTAAGGCGTGAAATATTTATTAAATTTGTTGGGGTTTTTAATGCATTAGTGGCATTTGAATCGCTTAAAGCAATGCTAAATTTACAAATATTTGCAAGCTGAGCTAAAATTTCATATGATGTTATATTTGGACTTAGACTCATATCTAATTTCTTATTTTTACACTCATTTGCATTTAAATTTATAGTTAACGCAGCTAGACTTAATATTAATATTTTAAAAAACTTTAATATCATTATTTACCTTTGAGATTGAAAGCCTAATTTTATTATTATTATGTAGTATTATTACAGTTTGATTTTCTATCTCTAAAATGCAAATCTCTTGACAGCTTTGACCTAATTCATACCAATTAGAGTTGATTTTGGCCCTATTTTCTATTATAGCCTCTAATTTTAAAGTGCTAGAATTAAAGTCTGTTTGAGCATTTTGAGTAATGTAAAATGGCGATTTTACTTGGTTTATATCGCCTAAATTTGCCCTTAATGGGCTTTTATTGTATAAATCTAATATATATTTGTATTTAGTACTTAAATCTTGAGAAAATAGCAAAGTAGTCATGGTTAAAAACAGACAAAGCAATCTCATTTTACCCTCTGTAAACTTAGTCTAATTTGACTACTATACGGCTCAAATCTAGCCTCTTTAATATCTATAAAGCCCCCTTTAAGCTCATCTATAAAAGCTAGTGTTTGAGTAAAAGTCGAACTAAAAGATAGATTATAATCATATAAAATAGCACTATTTTCTTTTATATTATTTGGCAAAATTTGAGAAATCTTTATATTATGTTCTTTTGCTTTATCTCCAATAAAACTTAAAATCTCACTACTAGAACTAAATTTATCCTGGATTGCGACTAGATTTTTAGTGTGAGATTGGATAAAGCTATTCTCAGCTTTTAAATTTTCTAGTTCAATTTTACTATCTTGTAATCTTTTTGTTGCTAGCTCTAGGCGATTTTGAATTTGTTGTGGAGAATTCATACTGATATAGTTATTTAACTGTAATTCATAATTAGCTAAAGCGCTTTGATAAAGTTTATCAAAATAATCCCAGCTAAGATAAAGCAGATAAAACATAATCAAAAATCCACCCATAAATATCATATGCTGTTCTCTTTGGCTACGTGATTCTAACAAGGATTTAAAATCCATTTTCTTGTCCTATTGTAATGTTTGATTCAAAAAAATTTTGATTATTGATGAGTTGACCAATGTTAGTTTTAGCACTAAAAGAGTTTATAAAATTATTAATATTTTGAGTATCTTGTGAGATGATTGCGATGTTGATTTGATTATTTTTTAATTCTATATTCCTTGCTTGAAGCGAATATTTATCCATCAAATTTGCGATATTTGCTAAAATTATAGCTAGATTTTGGTTATTAAATTTACTTGCAATAATATCAATTGTAGCTAAGTTTTTATTTATATTATCTTTTATATTTTGAATTTGTATGGTTATACTTTTAATCTCATTATTTAGTGCTATTAGACTACTATTTAAACTACTCGCACTTGAGTTTTGCAAAGTCAAATTTGCTCCAAGTTTTGTAGATTTAGCCTCTATATTAAAAGTTAATATTAGCATATAAATCGGATAAACCAATCCCAAAATCGCTCCAGCAGCAATACTAATAAATAGCCTACCATCAGCTCTTTTGTATAGTGGTTTAGGCTTATTAAATAGTGTAAAATTTAGCAGCTGCCCTTTATGCATTAACTCCTTAGCATATATCGCCATCATTAAATTAAGCGGTGCTGGACTTTTAAAATTATCTAAAAACTCAAACCCCCTAATCTCTTGCCCAAGCTTATTAGATAAAGCAGTATTAAGACCTACAATATCCCCTATAAATGAACTAAGATATATCCTATCTGGTATGATTTTATCAATATTTGCAATACTTTGAATAGTTTGGATAGTTATATTTAATAACTCAGTAAATTTATTGCTATTTTGATCTATAATCTTAGCTGTACATTCAATTTTATAATTCCTAGCTATCTTAGGCAAAGTATCACATATAATTCCATGATGCATAATATATCGCCCATTACGATAAAAGCATAAATAACTCTCATCATTATCATAAAATATAAAACAATCTATGCTAGATTTATCAAGTAAATTAGAGCTATAAAATCCACCCATTAACAAAGGAGATGGAATAATTACATTAATATTTTTTAAGATATTAATCGCTTGAGTATCTAATTCTTTTAAGGCCAATTCAATATCGATGATATAAAGCATATAACCACCATCACTATCATCAAAATAGCTAATCTTATACTCTTTTTGCGGATTTAAAAGCAGCTCATCATATGCAAATTTGATAATCTTTATTCCTAGATTCTCTTTCTCATCAGTATAATATTTTAGAGTTGTTAAAGCTTTAGCCGGTATAAAACAAATACTAAATTCATTATTTTTTATCTTGTATTTTACTTTAGGATTAAAGTGATTTGAGTAGTCATAAATTACATTTTTATATAAATCAACGCAGATCAAGCTACTCTTTTTCAACTTTTTACCTTAAAATATATAAAATATGTTAAATTCAGTATTTTTTAAATATTATAAAAATAAAATTATGAATTTATACTTTGATTATATCTATTTTTGCTTTAAATAAATTTAAATTGAGATAATTTTTATTAAAATATTTAATCACTAAATAATATAAATTTATTAAAATTCGATACTCTCACCACTGATATATTATTTGTGGTGAAATTTTGTTTATAATTTATATTTATCACAAACTAACAATAGTTAAAATCTACTTATACTAATATGCAAATTCAGACTAAACGTAACATTATAAGCTGCACTAGTCTGAATTTAGAAATATATAAACCAAATTTAGCTTTAAATACTTTTATTTAAAAGATAATTATCTTTTAAATCTTGACTATTTTCTAACTGAGTTTGTCTCTCTTTATTGGATTTTATTCGCTTATTTAATTCATCAAGCAATCTCGCCATTAATGTTGGCTCATTTTTGTCGCCTTGACTTTGAGAGATGACCCACATTCCAGCCGTACCATCAGCATTAATCATATAACCACTAGCAATAATCTTATCTCCATTTGGCGTGCGACCAGTATCCTTTTTAGCTAGCTCGTTAATATCATAAATTAACGCTTCATACTCTAAACGTTTTTGCGGATCATCTATCATTTGGCGTAAGATATTTGGAGCAATGGTGATATTATTTAACCCTGCGTTAGTATTTGGCTTGCTTGCTCCAAAGAAATTTAACCCATCGTATTTCTTGCTTAGCTCTTTATAAAGCTCATTTGTGTGTGAAAACTGATGATTTTGAGATTTTACATAGTTATATGCAGCCTGACTTACAGTAGTATCTCCTATACGAACTATCATTTTTTCTCCTTTTGATGATTATATTTTCATTATCGTCAAAAAAAAAATGAATAGTTAAATATTAAAATTCAATACTCTCTACTACTGGAATATTATCTACTGTGAGATTTTGCTTGGTTCGATTATATTTTTTGATAATGACTGGTTCTTGTACTCGCTCAAATCCAGTAACCAAAACTGCAAAATAGTCAAATTTAGCACCATTTAATCTAGCATATACCAAATCACCAACATTACAAGCTTGAGAGCTAAATCCCTGAGCTGATGCAAGTTTGCCATTACTAGTATCGGTAGATTTAATAGTATAAACATAACCATTATTAACTCGACTAATAGAACTTACAATACCTTTTATATAGTTATTTGTAGCTATATTTGTATAACTCTTAGTAGTCGTACATCCAACTACTAAGAATACAAATATTGATAAAAATAGATTACGCAGTAACATTAACCACATTACCGCTAAGCTCCATGATTACTTGATTGATTCTATCTAGAGTTTTATCCATTGTCTGTTGAGAAATATCAGGTAAAGCCTGACCCCATAAAGCTTCAGCCTGAGCAAAACCCTCTTTAACCCCTTCTAATCCACTTTTCATCATCTCTACATCGTCTCCAGCTCCATTAATAATAAAATCAGCTATACGATTTGCAGTATTATCAATACCAAAATATCCACTATCACTTATTAGCTCACTAGCCTCTTGCGAGCTTAGATTACCAATTGGTTTACCGCTATAACCAGTAATGTCTATATTTTGATTTAGTAAATCCTTTAATTCTTGGGTAAAATTATTAAAGCTATTATCTTGATTATTAAATTCAAAACTAAGACCAATAAAGCCAACTTGCATATTAAAATTACCATTTGATAACTCAAAGCTTTGTTGCATAAATTGCATATGATAACCTCTTGTTAACTCGCCTGGATCAATCTTGCTTGCAGCTTCTTTAATTCTTTCAATGTTATCTTGCGAACTTGGATTAATACTTAAAAAATCTAGGCTATTTGTACCATTTATCTGCATATTTATCTCCTTTGAAAGTTTAATTTAATATCGGATTTTTAATAAAATATGTTATGTTTTTGAGAGAAAATTGAATTTTAAGTGAATTTGGCTTAAAAAATAGCCAAATTCAAATTTCTACTTATTTTTCATACTTAAGTAACTATTTAATGCGCTCACATAGGCTTTAGCGCTTGCCATCATAGTATCAATATCAAGACCATGGCCTATAAATGGAGGTTCGCCAGAACCAAAGGCTACCTTTACAGTAACCTTAGCAAGGGCATCTTTACCTTGAGAGACAGCTGAAACTTTATAGTCTTTTAATTCACCAGCTACATTGCTTATTCTATCAATCACTTTAAATATCGCATCAGCCGTACCATTACCAAGAGCTGCATCGCTAATAATATCACCATTAAATTTAATACTAACAGCTGCACTTGCATGACCTGAGTTGCATGAGCTAGTGCTTAGAGTTACAATCGTATAAATCTCAGGGATCTTTATAATCTCATCACTAACAAGCGCTCTAATATCATCATCAAATATCTCTTTTTTCTTATCGCAAAGTAGCTTGAATTTACCAAATGCTTCATTAATCTCTTCATCATTTAGATCAAATCCTAAATTTACAAGCTTATCTTTAAAGGCGTGACGGCCACTATGTTTACCTAATACTAGAGCATTTTTCTCTGCTCCTATATCTTCGGCTTTGATTATTTCATATGTTTGAGCACATTTTAACATACCATCTTGATGGATACCGCTCTCATGTGCAAAAGCATTTTTGCCTACAATTGCTTTATTTGGTTGTGGTTCTATACCTGTAATGCTAGCTACTAAACGACTTGTAGCATATATCTCTTTAGTTACGATATCGGTATATAATCCACTAAATTCATCGCTCCTTGTTTTAATTGCCATAACAATCTCTTCTAAAGCTGCATTACCAGCTCTTTCGCCCAAACCATTGATAGTACATTCTACCTGTCTTGCTCCAGCTTTAATACTTGCTAGAGTATTTGCCACTGCAAGCCCAAGGTCATTGTGATTATGCACAGATATTATAGCTCTATCGCCAATAAATTCGCTCATAATTCTAACCATATCAGCTATCTCATATGGCAATCTAAAACCGACAGTATCAGGCAAATTTAAAGTCTTAGCACCAGCATTTACCACCGCATCACATATCTCTTTTAAAAATGATATATCGCTTCTACCAGCATCTTCGCAGCTAAACTCAACATCATCTACAAAGCTTTTAGCATATTGTACCGCTTCAACTGCTCTTTTGATAACCTCATCAGGCTTCATTTTAAGCTTATGTTCCATATGGATTGGACTAGTAGCTATAAAGGTATGAATTCTTCTATTTTTTGCTGGAGCGATTGCATCAGCTGCTGCTTTAATATCACGCTCAAGAGCCCTTGAAAGACTAGCAACTTTGATAGATTCTACTTGCTTAGCAATCTGATTAATTGCATCAAAATCCCCAGGACTAGCAGCGGCAAATCCCGCTTCCATAACATCAACACCAAGGCGTTCTAATTGAAGAGCAATTTGAATTTTCTCTTCAGTATTCATAGATGCACCAGGGCTTTGCTCACCATCTCTTAAAGTTGTATCAAAAATTATAATCTTATTTTTATCCATTTTATTATCCTTAAATTTAATATATTATATAGTGCAATATATGCAAAGTTATTAAAAAGAGCTACAGAGCAGATTAAGGAGGGAAAGTTTATAGATAAATATATAAATCTTTTTACTATTTGTTATCATTTTTGTTCCTTTATCTTAATATTTTTGGCAAAAAATCTTGCCCAAACAGCACGAATTATACCATATGTAGTATAAATAGAAATCAAAGCAGTAGCTGATTCTAAAGGATATAGATATAAAAGTGAAAATAATAATACAAGCACCACAAGGGCTTTGATATAATTAGCACGGCTAAAATCTACCTTTTTAAAGCTTGGATAGCGTACATTTGAAACCATAAGTATCGAAAGTGCCGCCATTAAAATGATAAATACCCATTCAAAACCAATTAAAATTTCATATTTATTGTAAATTCCAATCCAAAATCCAGCCACTATAGCAGCCGTAGGAATAGGTAATCCTATAAACATATTTGGCTCATTTTCATTAGTTGTAACATTAAATCTAGCTAGTCTAATAGCCCCAAAAACTACAAACATAGCTGTAATAAGTGAACCAAATCTACCAAATTCGCTTCCAATACTAAAATAAAATAACATAGCTGGGGCAACACCAAAAGCAACTAAATCAGCCAAACTATCAAATTCAACACCAAATTTGGACGTAGTTTTGGTTAGTCTTGCTACCCTGCCATCTAATCCATCAAGCACAAGTGAGATAACAAGGTAAAAAATTGCTTTACTAAACTCGCCATTAGCACTAGCTAAGATGCTAATAATACCGGTAAATGCACTACCTGCTGTAAATAAATTTGGAAGTATATATATTAATTTATTATTGCTACTCATCTATATAACCTATAATATTGCAGGCCTTAATCTTATCACCTTTTGCAACACTAATTCTAGTATTTAAAGGCATTAAAAGGCAAACTTTACCATCTTTGATAAAGCCGATTCTGCGACCTGATTTGACACAAGTTAGATTTTCTAAATAGACCTTAGAAGTAAATGCCGAGGTGCTAATGCGAAGTATAATATCTTGATTTTTAGATATTATAGTAGCTCGATTATTTAATAAATTTAAATTTGCATCACTACTATGCAGATTTAATCCATTACGTCTTTTAATAGAAGCTATCTCCATATCACAAGCAGCTCGTAAAACGCCACAATCAATAATTCTAGAACGAATCAAAATCTCGCTATAACTACGCCCATTATAATTGCACTTTTTAATATCCTCTACAATTCCATCAATAGGGGACACTATAGCCTTAGAATCTTCACTTTGTGGTAATCTCTCAGGATTTCTATAGATCCACAAAGTAACTAAAAATAAAATAACAAAAAAACTAAACCAAAGATCAAAAATCAAAGATATTATCAAAAGTACCGCTGAAATAGCGATACATTTATAGCCATATTTGCTTATAATTCCTAGATTATCCATCTATTTGATTCTCTTTTGCTTTTTTGATATCTGAGTTCTCATCTTCTGGGTCTATTAAGCGAGTAGGTAGGCCATTTGCTTCTTCAAATTCTTTAATAATCGCTCTGACCTTTTCTCCTTCTATAGTCTCTTCTTCATATAAAGATTCTACCATTTTTTCTATCGCACCACGATAAAGCTCAAGCGTAGCAAGAACTGCTTCATATCTCTCATTTAAAAAGCTCTTTACAAACTCATCAAGTTTTTGTGCCATATCATCACTATAATCTTTTAGCGTTTGGCCACCATTTAAAAATACATTGCGTTGTTTTTCTAATACCATAAGGCCAGCTACATCAGTCATTCCATACATTGATACCATTGCCTTTATGATATCAGTAGCTCGCTCAAGATCGTTACTTGCGCCTGTGCTAATCTCTTTAATAAATACTTGCTCAGCAGCCCTACCACCTAGTAATACATCAACTTTAGCAATCAATTCATGCTTTTGCATTAGAAATTTATTCTCTTCTGGAGCATTAAGTGTATATCCTAAAGCTGCAATACCACGAGGAATTACAGATACCTTTGTAACCTTATCAGCACCTTTTGTCGTCTCGGCTATTAAAGCATGACCGCACTCATGATATGTAACTATCTTTTTCTCTTTTGGATTGATACGGCGAGATTTTTTCTCTAGACCAGCAATTGCTCTCTCAACTGCTTCAACTAAATCTTGTTGATCAATTTTAGCCTTATTAGAACGACCAGCCAAAAGAGCAGCTTCGTTAATAATATTAGCTAAATCTGCTCCAGCCAAACCAGCAGTTAAGCGACCTATCTCATCCATATTTACATCATTTGATAGCTTAACTTCTTTACTATGCACCTTTAATATATCAACGCGACCTTTAAAATCAGGCTTATCAACTAAAACTTGACGGTCAAATCTACCAGGTCTTAAAAGTGCTGCATCTAAAACCTCTGGACGATTGGTTGCTGCTAAGACAATCACAGGCGCCTTATCACTATCAAAGCCATCCATCTCAGCCAATAACTGATTTAGAGTCTGCTCCCTCTCGTCATTTCCACCCATCATAGAACCAGCTGCTCTACTCTTACCAATAGCATCAATTTCATCTATAAATACGATAGCAGGTGCTTCTTTCTTAGCATTTTCAAATAAATCCCTAACACGACTTGCGCCCACACCCACAAACATCTCTATAAAACTTGATCCAGAAACTGAGAAAAATGGAACTTCAGCTTCACCAGCAACAGCCTTAGCAAGTAATGTTTTACCAGTGCCTGGAGGGCCTACTAATAAAACTCCTTTTGGAATTTTAGCACCTAGGCGAATATAGCGTTCAGGATTTTTAAG
>NZ_JAGCNF010000025.1 GCF_017646085.1 Campylobacter sp.
GCTACTATAAATAATATTACAGTTACTCAAGTAAATGTAAAATCAGCTGAATCTCAAATAAGAGATGTAGACTTTGCTAGTGAGAGTGCAAACTTCTCTAAATTTAACATACTAGCCCAAAGTGGTAGCTACGCTATGAGCCAAGCCAACTCAGTACAACAAAATATATTAAGACTACTACAGTAATTAATTTAAATCTTTAATAGCTTAAATTACCAAGAGACTAGAAATCTAATCTCTTGGTTTAAATTTACTCGCAATGCTTAGCCATTGCGGGTTTTATATGCAATATCAATCTTTTTATATTATCAATTAAAATAGATTTATAAATTATGGTAATTGATAAAAATTACTACGACAAATATTAAATCTAAATTATCAAAGCCCAAGTCAAATTCAGCTATGCTTAGTACAATCAATATAAATTCTATCTGTCACATATCTGACAAATTTAAACTTTATTTTAGCCTATAATTATACAATCACTTTTAAAAGGATTTAGAAAAAGTTAATATTAGCTAGCCTACTCGTATCTAGTACGCTTAGCGCTAGCATACTATACCCTACAGATGTCAAGCCAGTATATCTAGCTCCAGACTCAAAAGATATCGCTGGTAAGCTTTTGCCAACAAATGGTATTGATGTAATAGAAGAATCAGGCGATAAGATCAAATTTAGCTTAAGAGGATTTGTAAATCCTACCGCATCAAATGTTATATATTATAGCAATGGTGAGCGCATTATAGCATTATCATTTGCTAAAACTAAAACACCAAAATATGAGATAATCAAAAAAGGTGAGACTGGCAAGTGGGACGAGGTTAAGGTAATAGCCTATACTACAAAAGATAACCTAGAAAAGAGTTAAAACCGATGATGGATAGAGCAAAGCAAATTTATCAAGAGAATTGTTCGATTTGTCATCATTTGCACAAAGAGAGCCAATATAACCCAAATCAATGGCCATCGCTATTTAAATCAATGCTATCACGCACACCAATTGATAAAAAAGATGAATGGTTAATAATTCAATATCTACAAAAAGCCTCACAAGGAGATGTAAAATGAAAACAAATAGAAGAGAATTTTTAAAATTAGGCGCTGCTTTAAGCCTTGCCCCAATGCTACCTAGCAATCTATTTGCTGGGCCAAATACACAAGTGGTTAAAAATGGTGAAATATTCACAGCAGCTCACTGGGGTATGCTAAAAGCTACAGTAAAAGATGGTAAAATTATAAGCTCTAAGCCATATCAAACTCTATCAAAAATCCCAAATCCACTTCAAGACACAATGGCAGATTTAGTATATAAAACTAGAATAACAGCCCCAATGGCAAGAAAAAGCTACCTAGAAAACCCAGATAGCCCAAAACCAGAATTAAGAGGTATAGATGAGTGGGTAGAGGTAAAATATGAAGATGCTATTAAATTAGTAGCAAGAGAGCTGAAAAAAACAAGAGAACAAAAAGGTATGCAAAGTATATTTGCAGGAAGTTATGGCTGGTATAGTAGTGGTAAATTACACAATCCTAGAATTTTGCTACATAGATTTATGAATTTAAGCGGTGGCTTTGTAGGAACTTTGGGTGATTATTCAACTGGAGCTAGTCAGGTTATTATTCCGCATGTAGTTGGAAGTATTGAAGTTTATGAACAACAAACTAGCTGGCCAGTAGTACTAGAACACTCAAAAGTTGTAGTTCTATGGGGTATGAATCCGATCTCAACTCTAAGAATTGCATGGAGCGCTACAGATGATCAAGGGTTTAAATATTTTGAGCAGTTAAGAGATAGCGGCAAAGAGATTATTATAATTGATCCATTATGGAGTGAAACTGGTAAATTCTTTGGCGATAAAGCTAAATGGATTGCGCCAAGACCAAATACAGATACGGCTATGATGCTTGGTATGGCACATCACCTATATACTACAGGTAAATATGATAAAGAATTTATAGCTAATTATACAACTGGATTTGATAAATTCTTGCCATATCTATTAGGTAAAAGCGATAAA
>NZ_JAGCNF010000026.1 GCF_017646085.1 Campylobacter sp.
ATTAATTGCCAAAGCGCCATATTTTAGAGAAGATAGCGCTAAATGGAATTGGGAAGTTAATGTTATTACTAGTGATACTATTAATGCTTGGTGTATGGCCGGTGGTAAAATAGCAGTATATACAGCAATTGTAGAAAAACTAAAATTAAATGATGATGAGATAGCATTTATCTTAGCTCACGAGATTGCCCATGCTTTAAGAGAGCATGTAAGAGAGCAACAAAGCCAAGAATTAGTAAAAAATGGACTCATTGGCGTAGCATCAATGTTTGGTGTAGATAATACGATATTAGGCGTAGCAAATGTGGCTGCTAATGTGGGTATTTCGCTACCATTTAGCCGTTCACATGAGAGTGAAAGTGATGAGATTGGGCTAGAATTATCATATATGGCCGGATACAATCCAGATGCTGCTGCTTCACTATGGAGAAAGATGCAAGAGCATTCAGGTGATGGCGGATTTGAGTTTTTAAGCACGCACCCAAGTCATGAGAGCAGGATTGAGAATCTTGAGACGTTAGCTGCGAAATTAAAAGCTGGGAAGTAGGGTAGTATTTTTAAATTTGATTTTAGCAAATTTACTTTGCTAAATTTTTACTATTGCAACTCTTATAATAATAAGGTGTTGCAATTTATTTTATTTTAGCGCTAAGCTACAAGATAAAATATCTTTAAATTTTAGTTATTTAAACTAGCTTACTTCTCATTTTTCTTATATTTGAAATATTAAATAATTTATAGTTATATTTTAGATTGAATTTAGCTTTATTATCAATAGTATCACTAATATACAAATAGTTTAGTGTTTGATTTGGTAGTATTTAAGAATGCTTTAGCAAAATTAAATTAATAGTCTTTATTTTGTATTTGTTATAAATTGCAAATTTTTAAAAATGTTTAAAAGCTGCTCAAATGTAGTAATTACTATTTAATAATTTATCTTTGATAAAAAGTGCTAGTTATTTTATATGAATAGTAATTACTAAAGTTATAATTGGCCTTTAGTCAAATTAAATAATCATTTAAAATATCAATTACTAAATAGATAATAATCGCTTAATTTGATATTGATTTATCCAAGCTTACCAATGCTTTGACCCTGTTTTAACGGTTCATCTGATTTTATAGTGTAGTTTATAGCACCATTTTGACTGATAATTACAATAGTAGAACCTAGCTCAAAATTGCCGATATGTTCACCACTTTTTAAGTATAAGTTATTATACTCATAAAATGCAGCACTTAAATTTGCATTAGTTGTAATTCGTGGCTCAAAGTCAAATTTCATCTTACCAACATTTAATGCCCCTACAAAAACCATCCATGCTAGTTTGCCATTTTGTAGGCGGATTTTTAATGTTACACGTTCGTTTTGAGCATAGAGATTATCATGTTTTAAAAGAGCGCTTTTTGCTACGCTAAATAATTTACCAGGCGTATACTCAAGACTTAAAATCTGTATATCGCACGGGGCGTGATAGTGATGGTAATCTCGTGGTGAAAGATAGATATTTAGGTAATCAAATTCATCATCTAGTTCACCCACTTTGAGTGATTTGCCTAACAATTCATCTATATTATACTCTCGTGATTTTATGCTATAAGCTCTTAGATTATCCCCTTTTGCACATTCTAGGCTTAATCCATCACTTGGAGAGACGATGCCAGGACCAATGATTCTTGGAGATTTTAGTTTTCTAGTAAAGAGTGCGTTTAGACTATCATAACTATGCGCTGGATTAAATTCGCTCATATCGATTTTAAAATGGTTAACATACCAATTATTTATAGTATTTTGTAGCCATTTTGGAAATTTGTAGTGAGCCACTAGCCCAAAGTAGTTTGAAAATTTATTATAATCCATATCACTCTCCTCTAAGTTTTAAATATACAATCTCACTATTTGTTAAAACTCTAAATGGCGGTCCCCAAAGCCCAGCACCACTGCTAACGTATAATTGCATATTATTATTGATATTATATAATCCATAGACATATTTTTGATTTAGCCATACTAGGAGCGAAAATGGAAAAATCTGCCCACCATGCGTATGTCCACAAATAACCAGATCTACATCACGTTCTAAATATTTGAGTGAACGAGGCTGATGAGTAAGCAAAATTGTAGGTAAATTTGGATTAATACCATTAAATACATTGACAAAATCAGGAACAAACTCACCCATTTTAAAGCCTGTAATATCATAAACACCAGCTAAATTTACTCCACCAATATTAAGATTTTCATTTTCTAAAACCTTAATTCCAAGCTCTTTAAATTTATCCAATAACCCACTAAGGCCATGGTAATATTCGTGATTTCCAACAACCATAAAAGTACCAAATTTACTCTGAACACCTTTGAGTGGTTCAAGAAAGTCTTTTAACTCATCGCTTTTTAAATCAACCAAATCGCCTACGATTAGTAAAGCATCTGGACGGAGTAAATTTATCCTATCAACAAGACTGGCCATAAAATCTTTTTGATAAAATTGTCCGATATGTACATCAGTAATTATGGCTAAATTTAGCGGAGTTTTAAGATTTTTAATCTTTATTTCTTTAGTAGTAATAATAGTGTTAAAATTAGCATTATAAGCACCTACTATAATATACATAAAAAAGCCAAAAATTACACAGATATCTATTATAAATTTGGCAATTTTTTGAGAATTTTTACTAAGTTTACTAATAAAAAGTAGCGCAATATGAAATGGTAAAATGGTACAAAAAAGCATAAAGCTCACGCCAATACAGATGATAGAAATTTGATAGATTAGCGATGGTAGCAAAGAGCTTTTAATAGATATAAAATAGGCTACTTCAAATAAAAATATTAACCCAAAAACTACCCGTAAACTCCATTTAAATTTGATTAATATCAAGTTTTGTTTAAGACGTTTATAAGTATATAAATTTATTCCTAAAAAAATCAGCGTAGATAGTGGAATAAAAATATATGGACTCATATTTTGCCTTAAATTTAGTTTTGGATTATACTATTTATCTGATGATAAAGTGATAAAATTTCATCACGTTTAGTTATAAAACTATTTTTATTAGCAATCAAATGAGCGCTACTAGTCATTATTTCTTCGGCTACTTTTAGGCCATTTTGTTTCATTGTAGTGCCAGTTTCAACAATATCCACAATAGCATCGCTAAGTCCAACAAGTGGAGCTAGCTCAATAGAACCATAAAGTTTAATAATCTTAACTGCAATCGCTTTTTGGTCAAAATAATTTTTGGTAATATTTGGCATTTTTGTAGCAATTTTTAGCTCTGGTTTGCTATAGTCTAGTTTTTGGTTTTCTTTAATACCAATGCAAACCTTGCATCGCCCAAGTCCAAGATCAAGCAATCTAAGCACATCGCATCTATGTTCTTCTAGTACATCAAGGCCAACTACGCCGATATCTGCAGCACCTTCTGTTATGTATGTCGGAATATCTTGATTGCGAACCATTAAGAATCTAAAATTGCCCTTTTGCATAATAAGCTTACGATCTTCAAATTCAAACTGATCTCCAAAAATCTGGCTAAAAATATCCAAAGTTTGTTGGGCAATTCTACCCTTTGGTAACGCCACGCTTAGCATAAAATCTCCTTATTTTCATTTATAGCTCTTTGCATACCACGAAAAATCAGCATTTTATCATATAATGATTGGTTAAAAAATCTAGATAAAAACTCCCCATCGCCACCAGTAAAATATATTGTTTTTTGGCTTGAAAAATCACTAATTAAACTTACAATCGGTTTGATTATTCCATAGCTGATAGCATCTTGTGTGCGTTGTGGTAGGCAATCTAGATCTATATTTGTATTTAGTGGTAAATTTAGTCGTGGCGAGATATTTTGCAAACTTTTAAGCGTTGTAGATATCCCAGGAATTATAAAACCACCAATATGACAACCATTTGCCATTAAATCAAGTGTTATAGCGCTTCCGGCATCTACGATTAGACCATTATTTATAGCGTAGCATGCAGCAGCCCTATCAATGCCTAAACCAATATATGTGCTATTTAACTTAATATATGATGAAATATCGATAAATAAATGGTTTAAAAGTTTTTGTTCGGCTTTATCATTTACATTAATGTAGTAAATTTTTTCTGTTGGCTCATAAGCCATAAATTCATCAATGGTTAAATTCCAAACTCTTCTACCATCAAAAAATGAGGCATTTGTATTTCCAATATCACATAAAATCATAAAATTTCCAATCTGAATTTGATTTTAGAACCTTTGAACAGATCGGCGAGCTGTAAAAAAGTCCAAATTTAACTATATTTGTATCAAATTTCCTCTTAACAAGTTCGCTAATTTGTCTTAGCTCTTCAAGTTCTTTATTTACAAATCTACTCTTTGAATCTCTAAAAAAGATAAGATTATAAAATCCGCTTTTATCTATGCCTAAAAATAGCTGATAATTACGCTTTTTACTAAACTCTTTAATATCAAGAGTGCGTAAATTTTTAAGTAAAATTTTACGCTGGTTAAAAATATTACAAATTCTATTATCCATTATTTTAATTTTAGTATCTCATTATCATAGTAGAAAGCGTCCGCACCTGTGAAGCTTTTTTTGCTAATTTCTGAGTCTAGCTCAATTACTTGAGTATTTTGCAAATTTAGATCTGTTATAAACATATATCCGGTTTTTTCAAAGATATATAGCTTATCATCTTGTGGAATTACACCTGCAAATATGGCAAATTTAAAGTTTTGACTGCCAATTTTATTTAGCTCTAAATCCAAAATTTCTACCACTCCATCTTTTAAGAAAATATAAATTCTACCAGAGTAAATTAAGACATCTTTTATTTGGCCATCATAATATTTAACACCATTAGGGTTAATTGCCATAAATTTTGTAGCGCTCGCTGCAAACATTTTATCGCCTAGCAAATCAAGAAATATAATATTATTAAAAAACGGCTCACTACTAACAACTGCATCACGTAAAATTCTTCCATTAGCTCTATCAACAATCATAATCTTACCATCAAGTGTTGGATATACTATAATTGAGTTTAGAAATATTGGATTTGCCATCTTTGCATCGATTGCATAGGCTATACCAATATTATACTCTAAAAGAATTGTATCGCTAATCATATCAATAAGGTATATAGTATTATCAGCACTTAGAGCAGCTAGATGATTATCATTTATAGAGGCTGAGACTATGCGAGTGTTAAATTTATTTGTATA
>NZ_JAGCNF010000027.1 GCF_017646085.1 Campylobacter sp.
AATGTAACCATAGAAGATGTAGGTAAAAGCGGTATGTATCTATTAAGCGACCTTGCAAGTGGTGTAACTGGTGAGGTGCATTATGTAGATGCTGGGTATAATATTATGGGTATGGGTGATGTAGCAACCGATGCCTTTGGAAATACAGTCTTAGCATGGGATGCAAAGTAGGCTAAATTTATCATTTTAGTTTAACTAATATAATTACTTTAAAATACTATTTCATCATTGCAAATGCAATGATGAAAATCTCCAAATTTAAATCAAAAATCCAATTTAAAAACTTCAAAAATATATTAAAATACTTAAAAAATTTATATCTAAATTCAAATTTATAGAATATTTACTTAATTTTTATGCAAAATTTATGTAAAATAGTATATTATTCCACAGTAAAAAGATAAAGTTTATCCTAATTATTTTAGGAAGAGGAAGGATAGTTTTGAAAGTTTATTTAGACAACAATGCAACAACGATGATTGATCCTGAGGCTTTAGAGTTGATGCTTCCATTCCTTGGTGAGAAATTTGGAAATCCAAATTCACTTCACAGCTACGGAAGCCAAACACATCCAGCACTTCGCAAAGCATTAGATCAACTCTACACTGGCATAAATGCAGCTGATAATGATGATATAGTAATAACTGGATGTGCCACAGAGAGCAATAACTGGGTATTAAAAGGTATATATTTTGATAAAATATTAAAAGGCGATAAAAAGCGTATAGTCACAACTACTGTAGAACATCCAGCAATTGGTGCTACCTGTGCATTTTTAGAATCTCTTGGTGTAGAAATTACCAAAGTAGATGTAAATAATCAAGGGGTTATCACTGCAGATGATTTACGCAATGTAATGAGCGATGATGTGGCGCTTGTAAGCATAATGTGGGCAAACAACGAAACTGGTATGATCTTTCCAATCAAAGAGCTAGCTAGCGTAGCGCATGAATTTGGCGCCCTTTTCCATACTGATGCAGTTCAAGCAGTTGGTAAAATTCCTGTAGATGTACAAGATACAAATGTGGATTTTTTAAGTTTTTCAGGACATAAATTCCACGCACCAAAAGGAGTAGGCGCACTATATATCAAAAATTCAATGCCGCTTACTAGCCTTCTTCACGGTGGCGAACATATGGGCGGCCGTAGAAGTGGAACGCTAAATGTCGCTGGTATCGTAGCAATGGGTCAAGCGCTAGAAAATGCAAATAAATTCCTAGCCTTTGAACAAAGTCATGTAGGAAGACTAAGAAATAAGCTCGAAGATGCGCTTTTATCCCTGCCAGATGTTACAGTTGTAGGCAATAGAGCCAACCGTGTACCAAATACTATTTTAGCAAGTATTAAAGGCGTAGAGGGTGAGGCTATGCTATGGGATCTAAATCAAGCTGGTATAGCAGCAAGTACTGGCTCAGCCTGTGCGAGTGAGGATTTAGAGAGTAATCCTATAATGGAGGCCATTGGAGCTGATAGCGAATTAGCACATACTGCACTTAGATTATCACTATCGCGCTTTAATACTGAAGAAGAGATAGATTATACAATAGAAAAAATCAAACACGCCGTCCAAAGACTAAGAAGCATATCAAGCAGCTATGCATACGCTCCAGAATGGCATAAATCAGGACTATAAGGAAAGAATATGGCAAAAGGTAATTTAATAAGTGGAAACATATGGGAAGAGTACTCTCAAAAAGTTCAAAATGCGATGAATGCGCCAAAAAATATGGGCGAAATCACAGAAGAAGACGCTAAAGCTCTAGGCTGTAAGCTAATAATTGCAGATCATGGCGCTGAGAGCTGTGGTGATGCTGTTAGACTATACTGGGCAGTTGATGAGGCTACTGATATTATTAAAGATTCTAAATTTAAAAGCTTTGGCTGTGGTACAGCAATTGCAAGTAGCGACTATATGGCTGAACTATGTAAAGGCAAAACAGTAGACCAAGCAGTCAAAATCACAAATATAGATGTAGAAAAGGCTATGCGTGATGATCCAGATATTCCAGCAGTTCCACCACAAAAAATGCATTGCTCAGTAATGGCATATGATGTTATAAAAGCAGCGGCTGCAAGCTACAAAGGTGTCGATCCAGATCATTTTGAAGATGAGATTATAGTGTGTGAGTGTGCTAGAGTTAGTCTTGGTACAGTAAAAGAGGTAATAAGACTAAATGACCTTACAACAGTAGAAGAGATCACTCAATATACAAAAGCTGGAGCATTTTGTAAATCATGTATCAAACCTGGCGGTCATGAAAAAAGAGAGTATTACCTAGTAGATATTTTAGCTGAGGTAAGATCTGAGATGGAAGCTGAGAGAATGAAAGCTATAGCTGATGCTAAAATTAGCGGAAGTGGCGTAGATAGTGATCTAAGTTTTGAAGAGCTAACAGTAGTAAAACAGCTAAAAGCAGTAGAGGCTATTATCGATGAGCATGTAAGACCGATGCTAGAGATGGATGGTGGAAATATGGAGATATTAGATATCAAATCTGAAGAGAGTAGAATCGATATTTACATCAGATATTTAGGAGCTTGTAGCGGATGTGCAAGTGGATCAACTGGAACATTATATGCGATTGAAAATATATTACAAGAGAGCCTAAGTCCAAATATCAGAGTAATCCCTGTATGATAAATACTAAATTTAAAGCTGGTAAATACTATATTGGCGATTTAGCCAAAATTTTAGATTATGCAAATTTAACGAACCTTAAATATGGCTTTGGGTCTTTGGATGAATTTGCATATGTAAATTTTGAGCTAGAATGCGATGAAATAGCCGATAGCGATGGATTTATATATAGCGTCGATAGTGCAAATTTTGGCATAATCGACGCTAAAATAATTGACGATGAGTTGCTAAGTAGTAGAATTTTAACCCTAAGACATGGATTTATAGCTAATAAATTTAGCAGCCATCCGCTTGCTAGGATTGTCGACTTTAAAGATGAGTTTGAAGTTAGCATTTGTAACAATGAGATAACATTTGGTAATATTATACTAAATTTGTAAAATTTATTGATAAGTTTTGCTTTTTTAAAATCAATTTTCAGCTAAAATTATTATAAAATTTAATATAATAGAGAAATTTATATTTTTTCATAGAGAGTTTTGAAATGGTACCTAGCTGGGACGATAAATATAGCATTGGCAATGCAGATATAGACTTACAACATCAAAAGCTATTTGATCTAGCCAAAAAATCATTTATTTACGCTAATAAAAATGTATCTCGTGAAGAGATTCGCGGTATCGTGGCTGAGTTTTTTGAATATATGAAAGAACACTTCAAAGACGAACAGGAGTATATGGAGCTAATTGGCTATCCGCACCTACACGAACACACTATGATTCATAAAGACATAATCGCTAGTATGGCTGGTCTCATCAAAACCGCTAAAAACGTAAATGATTTAAAAGAAAATCTACTACTAATTGCCGAAAAATGGCTGGTAGAACACATTTTAAAAGAGGACGCTAAAGTAGAAAAATGGCGTCAAGCAAACCTAGAACACGCAGAAAATGAGCTAATCGAAGAACAACCAAAACAATATAAATATACCTGCGGTTGTTCTCATAAAATCCATCTTGTTCCACCTCATATTCATGAGAAAATTGTCGAGGGCAAGAAATTCTCTTGTATGACTTGCAAGGTAGTTATTAAAATCAAACTTTCATAAGGTAGCATAGTTAAATTACTTGTTACCTTATACTAGTATCTGCTAACTTAAATTTTATCAGCATTTTATTATTTTATTGCCTAAATTTCAATCATGCTTTTAATTAAAATAATCTCTTGCAACTAACACTTAACACAAGAGATTATTTTTGCTGCTGTTAATAACTATGCTTTTGTTTTCATAGTATGCTTAGCGCAGTTGCGTCGCATACTACTTACTTTTCTTCAATAACTTACAAAAACATCGCAAATACTACCCCGCAAATTAATAGCGGAATATTAAAAAATACAAATGTCGGTACACAAGTATCATATATATGATTATGCTGACCATCAGCATTTAGTCCAGATGTTGGCCCAAGAGTACTATCACTAGCAGGACTCCCAGCATCTCCTAGTGCCGCAGCAATACCTATAAGCAATATAGTAGCAGCATGGCTAAATTCTAGCGAGATACAAAGCGGAACATAAAACGCCGCAATAATAGGAATCGTCCCAAAGCTCGTTCCAATTCCCATAGTAACAAGCAACCCAATAGCTAGCATAAGAATCGCTCCGCCAAGCTTACCGCCACTAATTGCAGTAGCAAATTCAACCAGCTCACCAATCCCACCAGTCTCTCTAATCACCGAAGCAAACCCAGCTGCAACAAGCATAATAAATGCAATAAATGCCATCATACTTAGGCCATTTTCCATTACTTTGTCAATCTTGTTATATTCAATCCCGCCAAAAACAACCATAAAAATAAGCCCTATCAATCCACCAAGAGGCAAAGAACCGCTCCATAATTGAACACCAAAGGCAATCGCAGCACCAATAAGTAAAACCCACTCTTTCTTGCTCATTTTAATATCAAGATTACTATCGTAAAGCTCTTTAGCTTCCATAGGGCTTTGCTCATAACTGCGTGGCTTACGATAGTAGATAATTGCTAAAAATAGCCCAATAAGCATCGCTACTCCACCAAGCCACATAACAGAGCCAATATCAGATAGATTAGTCTCTAGTCCATTTTGGCTTATCTCCTTGGCTAAGATATTATGAAAAATTAGCCCAAATCCAACCGAAGCGCTTACATATGGCGCCTTAAGACCAAAAGTCAAAGCACACGCTACAGCTCGCCTATCAATTTGCATCTTATTCATAAGTGCTAAAAGTGGCGGAATAAGAATAGGAATAAATGCAATATGCACCGGAATTAAATTTTGTGAAAAGCATGCTACAAATGCAATTGTAAGCACAAACCAAAATGTTTTTTTGCTAATTAATTGGCTTACATAGTGAATTAAAATTGCAGTTAAATTACTCATCGCAATAGCTGCTGCTAATGCACCAAGTAAAATATAACTAAGCGCAGTTTCTAAATTTCCTTGCATACCTTTAATTAAAATGTTAATTGTGGTGATAATATCAATATTTGCACTTACTCCAGCTATCAATGCAGAAATAAGAATAGCTAATAAGATATTAAATCTTAAAAGACACAGCGTACACATTACAATCACGCCAATAACTACAGGGTTTAAAAGAAGCATTGTCTACCTTTTATTTTGATTAAATCTGCAATTATACATATTTTTGGCTTAAATTGCTAAGCGGTATTAGCTTAAATTTTATTAAAATTCAGTTTAAGTTAAAATACAATTAGATAAAATCTAACATTTTGTTATTTTTGAAAAAAGAGAGTCGATGAGCGAGATTATTGGATATAATGTAGATGGAGAGATAGTAGATACTCAAAGCTACACCGGAGGCGGTAGTGAGATTAAATTTGACAACTCTAAAGAGGCGCTAGAGATTATACGCCACTCATGTGCACACTTAATGGCTGCAGCGATTAAAGAGCTTTATCCTGATGTTAAATTTTTCGTTGGACCTGCTATTGAGGATGGATTTTACTACGATATGCGTGTAAGCAAAAGCGATGGCAGCAAACTAGGCGAAGAAGATTTAGCTATAATTGAGAAAAAAATGAAAGAGTTAGCCTTAGCTAAAACTTCAATCGTAAAAATAAACTCAACTAAATCAGAAGTAGCTGCAAAATACGCCGATGATGACCTAAAACAAGAGGTATTAAAACGAATACCAGATGGAGCTGTAAGTCTTTACTCTCAAGGGGGATTTGAAGATATCTGTCGTGGGCCACATATTCCAAATACCATTTTTGCTAGATTTTTTAAACTTACTAGAATAGCTGGGGCATATCTTGGCGGTGATGAAAATCGTGAGATGCTAACTAGAATTTATGGTACAGCTTACGCTGATAAAGAGAGTCTAAACGAGCATATTAGGATTATCGAAGAGGCTAAAAAGCGTGATCACCGCAAGCTTGGCACAGAGATGAAATTCTTTACCTTTGATGAGAGCGTAGGTGTAGGATTGCCAATTTGGCTACCAAATGGATCAAGGCTTAGAAGCCGCTTAGAACATAAACTATATCGTACTCATAGACTTCGTGGATATGAGCCAGTGCGTGGGCCAGAGATTTTAAAAAGCGATGCATGGAAGACAAGTGGCCATTATGCTAATTATAAAGAAAATATGTACTTTACGGTAATCGATGATCAAGAGTATGGCATTAAACCGATGAATTGCGTAGGTCATATTAAAGTTTATCAAAGCGAGATTAGAAGCTATAGAGACCTTCCGCTTAAATTTTTTGAGTATGGTGTAGTGCATAGACACGAAAAGAGCGGAGTACTACATGGGTTATTTAGGGTGCGTGAATTTACGCAAGATGATGCGCATCTTTTTTGTATGCCAAGCCAGATTAAAGAAAATGTTTATGAGATTTTAAGCTTTGTCGATACGCTTATGAATGCATTTGGATTTAGCTATGAGATGGAGATTTCTACTAAACCAGCTAAAGCAGTAGGCGATGATGAGGTTTGGGAGATTGCTACAAAAGCATTAAAAGACGCCCTAGATGAAAAAGGGTTAAAATACGGTATTGATGAAGGTGGCGGTGCATTCTATGGACCAAAAATCGATATTAAAATCACAGATGCCCTTAAGAGAAAATGGCAGTGTGGCACTATTCAAGTAGATTTTAACCTTCCAGCTAGATTTAATCTAGAATATATCGATGAAAACAATGAACGCAAACAGCCAGTTATGCTACATCGTGCAATCTTAGGAAGCTTTGAGAGATTTATTGGGATTTTACTTGAACATACTGCTGGCGAATTGCCATTTTGGATTGCACCAACTCAAGTTGTAATCATACCAATTGGCGAAGCTCATCAAGAGTACGCTAAAGAGATCTATGCAAAACTACTTGATATGAATATAGATAGTGAAATCTTTAGCAAAAATGAGACACTAAATAAAAAGATTAGAAATGCAGAAAAACAAAGAGTACCTATGATAATAGTACTTGGCGATAATGAAGTAGCAAATAGAGGTGTAGCGCTGCGAGACCGCAGAGCTAGAGAACAAAAGGATATAAGCCTAGATGAGTTTTATGGCTTAGTCCAAACCAAATTAAACGAGGTGAATATTTGAGCAAAGATAAAGAAGTTTATCTAAACGATGAAATTCGCGCAAGCGAGGTTAGATGTGTAGGAGATGATGGCACTGCGTATGGTGTTATCAGTAGAGATGAGGCACTAGATATAGCCAACAAAATGGGTCTAGATCTTGTTTTAATAGCTGCTGATGCTAAACCACCAGTATGCAAGATAATGGATTATGGTAAATTTCGTTATCAACAAGAAAAAAAGCAAAAAGAAGCTAAGAAAAAGCAAAAAGTAATCGAAATAAAAGAGATTAAGCTTTCGGCTAAAATTGCACAAAATGATATAAATTACAAGATAAAACACGCTCAAGAGTTTTTATCTGAAGGCAAATATGTTAAATTTAGAGTATTTCTAAAAGGGCGTGAAATGTCCACTCCTGAGCTTGGGGTAAATATGCTTGAAAAGATTTGGGAGATGGTTCAAGAATATGCCGATAGAGATAAAGCTCCAGTTCTTGAGGGTCGTTATGTAAATATGCTTGTAACGCCTAAAAAATAACGCTACAAGCATATTAATTAGGTAGGTGAATTCATAGATATCCACCTACCAAACTGATAAATTATAAAATAAACCCAAAATAACTTCTAATAATTAGATTGATTACTATACTATTTAAATCTAGATAAAATCCTAAAATAATATTTGAAATTGATAATATAAAAAGATTGATATTGTATATAAACCTCGCAATGGCTAAGCATTGCGAGTAAATTTAAGCTATTAAAGATTTAAATTTAATTACTGCAGTATTCTTAATATGTTTTGTTGTACTGAGTTAGCCTGACTCATAGCGTAGCTTCCACTTTGAGCTAGTATGTTAAATTTAGAGAAGTTTGCACTCTCACTAGCAAAGTCTACATCACTTATTTGAGATTCAGCTGATTTTACATTTACTTGAGTAACTGTGATATTATTTATAGTAGCTACTAGTTGGTTTTGTACTGAACCTAGATCAGCTCTTAATTTATCTAGAGTTTTTCTAGCTGCTTCAGCTATATCTATCATAGCTTGAGCGCCACCATAGGTATTTACGCCACCGGCTTGATCTCCTGCTGTAGAAGCCTCACGACCATCAAAAAATCCCATAGCTTTAGCAACAGTACTGCTAATTGTACCCGAATTCATATATTTTAAATTCACCGAAGATTGATTATAAGCATTAGAAGCTATACTTGCTGCAGTAATCATGGCTCCACCATCTGTAAAACCTGACAATGCAGAAATACCTTGAATTCCAACTTTAATATCTCTAGCATCTTGACGGATAAATGTAATTTGACCTAAATAAACTGTACCGGCACTATGAGCCGCACTAGCAAGCGAAGCACCAGTTTCGGCACTAAATACTGTATTTGCTCCGCTAGAAAATGCTGCAATTCTGATTGATCTACCATCTTTGGCTGCAAGAACTAGTTTTCCATTATCTAGACTAGCCTCTACTCCGGTTTCATCTTTTTTAGCGTTAATTGCACCGATTAGAGCATTGTCAGCATCATTTGCTTGGGTTTTAATATTACCTATTAAGACACCGTTTATTCTAAGATCCTTAACCTCTCCAGCAGCAACCACTCCAAGGATTTGAGTATTATTAACTTTTACTTTTATACCAGTTTTATCTGATACGCCATTCATCATATCAGCTATTGCTTTAAAGCCATCTGCATTAAAAGTATTTTTACTAATTGTTTGAAATGTATAACCATTTGGATAGCCATCTACACCGCTAAGCTTGATAACTATATCAGCAACTTGAGAAATATTTGAAGCAGCAATATTGCATATCGTCTCAAACCTAGTATGTCCTATAGTATTTGAGTTAGTAGCACCTATGCTTACTTTTGCAGTTTCATTACTATAAGCACCAATTTGGAAGTTTTTGTTTGAGAAGTTTCCATTTAGTAGTTGTTGGCCATTAAAGCTTGTAGTAGTAGCTATCATATCTAGTTCTTCTAGTAGTCTGCTAATATCATTTTGAAG
>NZ_JAGCNF010000028.1 GCF_017646085.1 Campylobacter sp.
ATCTCATCTTGTTGCTTTTTGATATTGGCTAATTTTTTAGAATATATACTCTTATCTTGGTTTAAAATCTCCAAATTTTTCTTTTGCTTAGCTTGGAGCGATTTTAAAGCTTTTTGCTTTTGGCGAAATTCTTTTAAATCAAATTTAATCGAATCAATCTTTTTTGATTGTGATTTTATCAAATTTGTAGTCTCTTCATAATCTTGAGCTAATTTTTTAAATTCACTATTCATTACACTATTTAAATTTTTTAAAATCTCAGTTGCTATTATGCTATCTTGACTTTCACTATAATCATTTGGCGCTACTAAATCGTAGGCAAAATCTTCGCTTATAATTTTGACTAGCCTAAGCTCCATATCTTTTTGACTACGAATTAGCTCACCATTTTGGCTAGTAAGCTTATCTAATTCAAGATTAGCACTATGAGCACTATCTTCTAATTCCTCAACTTGCTTAGCTAGCTCTTCAATCTGCTTAGCAGTATTTTGCACAGCTTTATTGCCAGCAATTATATCATTAGCTAACTCTTCAAGCTTTTTATTTATCTGGCTTTCAAGCTTTTTGGCTGAATCAATACTATTTTTTTGATCTTTAATTTTATCAGAGACATTTGCGCCAAAAAGCGAAGAAAAAATCAAGCCAATAAGCAAAAATCTAATCATTTACGAACGCCTTGAAAATAGCATAACAAGACTAACTGCGATAATAGATATACTAATAGAAGCACTAAATAAAATCAAAGCATCACTAAAAAGATTTAAATTTGGCTGTTCAAATCCAATAGAAAAAATTGCACTTTGAAAACTAGGAAGTGCTGGAAAAATCGCATAAAATACCACTACAAGCGTAGTAGCAATAATACTATCAACCACAGCAAGCTTATAAAGCATAGCAGATTTTAGCCAATACGGCGCCCCAAAAAGAGTCATAATCTCAACACGCCTACGGTGCTCATAAAGCCAAATTCTCATCTGTTTAAACACTAAAACAAGTCCTAAAAGCCCAACCATAAACGCAAAACACTCAGCTACATTTTTAGATAAAACTAGCATATTATAGACTTGATCGTGTGTTTTAGAAAATGTCTCGACTCGTTTTATACTTTGAATTTTGCTCAAATTTTCTTTAATATCTTCCATTGTCTCTTTTGATGGAAATTTAGTCAGTTTGAGTGAGTAGAATTTTGGTAGAATACTAATTAGTACAGATATATTCTTAGATGATATATCATTTTTAAGACGGTTTAAAACACTTTTTGGATCAAGACTAGTAAGGGAAGCAAAAGTAGGAATAAGCGACATTAATGACTCTTGGTTTAGATTGTTTTCTGAGACAATTATAATATTATAATCATTTGCCATTTTTATTTCATAATCACTCACAAATTTGCCCAGCATTAGGCTAAATTCAATCGCAAAAAGCAAAATTAAAAGCGGAAAAATAACGCTAATATGGCTCTTAAATGATCTCATTTACCTCTCCATTTGATAACTCAAAGTGACGATAATTCATTCTTAAACCTGCTGGAATCTTATGCGTTACGACCACCACGCAAGTACCAAGCGCTTCTCTTGCTGAGCGAAGTAGCATCCATATTACTTCGCTTGAGTAATCATCTAAACTTCCAGTTGGCTCATCACATAATAGTAGCTGAGGATTATGAGCCAAAGCTCTAGCCATAGCAACCCTTTGCTGCTCTCCACCACTTAATTCAAGCGGAAACCTATCAGATTTGTGTAGTAAATTTACATGGTTTAAAAGCTTTGCGGCTTGCTTTTTGCACACATTTTGATTATAACCTTTAATAATTAGTGGAAGCATTACATTTCTCTCTACATTCCATTCATTTATTAGGCGAAAATCTTGGAAAATTATTCCAACTCTTTGACGAAGAAGTGCTAAACTAGAACGATTAATACCTTTAAGTTCATTTAAGCAAACATTTAAACTTCCATCACTAATAGCCATATCGCCATACATAGAGCGAATTAAAGTAGATTTACCACTACCACTTTTGCCAGTAATAAAGACAAAATCATTGACATTGATGCTAAAATTTGCCTTATTTATAACTCTAAAGCTCTTATCATACTCTAAAATCAGATCTCTAGCTTCTACAATGTGGCGCATTTTAGCATATCCTCTAAATTATTATGAGCCTTAATATTTTCCGGTGTTAGTAATGGTTTTTTAAATAAATAGATAGTATTTTGTCTAGAAATTAATAAATATCTATGCTCTGGTCTATAAAAAGACCCAAACGCTACTCTAACCAATGCATCACCGTTGTCTAAAATATAAATTCGCTCTACATGGATAAAATGATCGCTATATTTTATAGTTTTATTGGCAAAATTTGATTTTATATATTCTAATTCTAATCCACTAAACTCAAATTTAAAATCCAAATCTAACTCATCACTACTACCATAAAAAGCGCAAATTACATCATAAATATCTTTATTTTGTCTAATCCACCTATCTTCATACTTGCTTGAAATCTCTAAAAATCTATTTTTAAATATCTGCATATTGGCATTTTTAAGATCCATAAAGCAACCAATTGTAAAATCTGTATAATCCCTATCATCGCTTCTTAGCTCAAATGTTCCACCATCTTTTAAAGTACGCTGACACTCCAAGGCAAATTGCGGACTAACTACTCGACGCATTTTGCTCTTACCCCACGGTACTGGAAAGTGTAAAAATAGCCTATCTATACTATTTGATTTAAGCAAGCTCATCACCAATCTAGCATCTAAATTTAATAAAACGATATTTTTTAGCCCATTTATTCCAGCTAAATTTTCTACTTGTAAACATGCTGGCTTATAGACTTCTATACCGATTATAAGTGCTTCTGGATTTTCTTTTGCTTGATAAAGCAAGTGCCTACCGCTACCAAAGCCAATCTCTACAAAAATCCTCTTATACTCACAGTCTTCAAGTCTATTTAGCAATTCATCGCTATTTATTATATATTTGCTCTCTAAATTTTTAGGCTTCTTAATTGCTGTAGCTTGGCTTATTACATCGCTAGCAAATAGCTGCTTATAAGCCTCCAGCGCCATTTGCACAGCTTCAAGCTTAGCTGGTCTAGTAAGCTTATCGCACTTTATTACATAGCTATTGCCTCTATCTTTTACTACTAGGCAAAACTCGCACCCAAGTGCTTTAGTATACACTAATTTCTCATCATTACTTTTAGCTTCCCAAATAAATTCAACTTCATTAAATTTAACCGGAAGTTCTACATTTTTTAAATTTTTTGCTACAATATTTGGCATTATTTAGTTATCACCACTGCTTTTTGACTATATTTAGACTCTAAGCCATATTCATCAACGGCTTGAATCTTATATGTATATTCTACACCTTTTTGAACCTGAGTATCGCTATAACTTAACCCATCGATATCATAAATGATATCCTCACCATTGCTACTTGTTTTTGTGATTTTATATTTAAGCGCCCTTGAGTCGCTACTTTGATTCCAGCTAAGCTCTACTAATAAACCATTAAATCTAGCATAACTAAATACTGGCTCTTTAGGCGCTGGCAAGGTTGAGCCTACTACTGAAGCATTTTGACGAGGGCTCTCTAAACCATCTCTATCTACTACTGTAACTTTATAATGATAATTTACTCCATTATCATTGATTAAGTCCTCATATTCTGTTGCTGTTGTTGTGGCAACCTTAGTCATTGGAAAGATATCATTTGTTGCTCTATAAATAGCATAGTGGTCAAAATCATCATTTGAATTTGGCTCCCACATTAGCATAATTTTTTTAGGCAAATTTACGCTTGCGCTAAGCCCTGTAACCATATTTGGCAAGATTTTAGTCTGTGCATCTACGACCTTGCTAGGCGCAGAGATTATACCGTTATGAGTTTTGACTAAGATTCTATATCTATAGCTTTGACCTGGATTTACATCGTTATCAATATATTCGACATTTAATCTGCCATTTATACGAGCAACTTCGTGCCAGTTATTGCTTGATAAAGCACTCTTTTCTAATATATATGAAACCACTCTTAAATCTGGATGTGGGCGCCATAAAACTTTTATCTTATTTGGCAAACCATATAGCGCTTGGATAAATGATACTGATTCTATTAATGGCGTAGTAGTAACGCTAATCCTTTCTCCTTCAGCTGATATATTACCTTGATTATCATATGTTCTAAGCTCGTAAATATACTCAGTTGATGGAGCTAGATTGCTATCTACATAGTGAGTAATAAATTTATCTTCAAGCTTGGCAATTGCATTTAGCTGATTATTTGCATTTGGATTTGAGCGATATAAATAAAATCCACTAATATTGCTTTGAGCCATAAGCGGCCACTCAAATGCAATCTCAGTCATATCGCTAATGGTCTTTAATCCACTCACTGTAGGCAGATCTGGATTTATCTGCGTTGTCTTAGTCGTAACGCATCCACTGAGCAATACCCCCAAAGATATCACACAAGACGCTAATATTCTCATCTACTGTCTCCTTATTAAATTCCTTACTAATTAGTTCATAAAACTCACTAGGCAAAGGGGCTTTAAATTCCATAATTTGATTACTTTTAGGGTGAATCAATCTCAAAATATAAGCGTGTAAAAAAATTCTGCTTATTTTATCACTATTGCTCTTAAAACCATATAAATCATCACCTAAAATGTGCCTATTAATGCTAGCTAGATGGACACGAATCTGATGTGTACGTCCAGTAAAAAGCTTTGCTGAAATTAAATTTACTCTACGATTTTGGCTTGAAATAATATTAGCAAAGGCTGATTTTGCTGGTTTTCCGCTACTTACTACTGCGTTTTTTAGGCGATTTTGAGGATGTCTGCTAATTGGTCTGTCTATAACGCAATTTTCCTTAAGTGGTAAATCACAAAGTGCTAAATAAATTCTTCCCATATCTTTACTACTTAGCTGTTGACTTAGTGCTGTATGTGCTTGATTATTTTTTGCTACAACCATTACCCCGCTAGTACCTTTATCTAGCCTATGTACTATTCCAGCTCGCTCTGTTCCACCTAAACTTGAAAGCGTATAACCCTTTTGCTTTAGCCACTCAACAAGAGTGGCCTCTTTTACACTTGGTGCTGGATGAACAGTAACACCAATTGGTTTATTAATAACTAAAATATCGCTATCTTCATATAAAATTTCTACATCAAACTCAGCTTTAAATTCACTTTGCAT
>NZ_JAGCNF010000029.1 GCF_017646085.1 Campylobacter sp.
CCTTCGGTTAATAATATACCACTTGGTACGATTGGAGTTGGGTGGAATTGAACTGCTTCCATATTTCCAAGTCTTGCAATACCAGTTTCAAGAGCTATAGCAGCACCGATACCTTCGCAAATTACAGCATTTGTAGTGTGTTTATAAATTCTACCATAACCACCAGTTGCAATTAACGTACCTTTAGCTACATAAGCTGTTATTTCGCCAGTTACTAAATCACGTACAATTGCACCATAGCAGCGATTATTTTCATGAATTAGAGCGATAGCTTCTTTGCGGTCGTGAATTTCTACATTGCGTTTTAAAGCCTCATTTGCTACACCAAATAGCATTGTATGACCAGTAGCATCAGCTGTAAAGCATGTTCTCCATTTTTTTGTACCACCAAAGTCGCGGCTATGGATTAGGCCATGTACACTCTCTTTTTCATCAATTGTTGTTTTTTGAGCGTTGATGATAGCGCTTCTTTTACCTTTTGTAATTCTAGTCCAAGGCACGCCCCAAGCAGCTAGCTCACGGATAGCTTTTGGTGCTGTTTGAACAAACATTCTAGCAACTTCTTGATCGCATCCCCAGTCGCTACCTTTTACAGTATCTGCAAAGTGTACATCCTCATTGTCACCTTCACTCATTTTAGAGTTACCAAGACTTGCTTGCATACCACCTTGAGCAGCTGCAGAGTGGCTTCTTTTTACAGGACATAGACTTAAAACTACAGTACTAAGACCCTTATCAGCAGCAGCCACAGCAGCTCTAAGGCCAGCTAAACCACCACCAATTACTAATGCATCATAATATTTTACGTTCATATATATACTCCTAGTTCATAGCGATTTTAAGAAATGCCCCAAGGCTTAATAGTCCAAGAGCTATAAAGAATACGCTTAAAATCCATTTAGCTTTTTTAAGATTTTTACGAGTTGCTTTAGCATCTTTACCTTCAAACCATCCCCATTTTACGCATAGTCTATATAGACCAATACTACCATGAAGCTCAACAGCAAAAAGCAATACTAGATAGAATAACCACATAAAATGGCTATAAACACGCTCAGCAGAACCAAGTGTACCATCAGCCATTAAGCCAATTTGATCTGAATTTGTTATGATAATGATAAGGTGCGCTGAACCAAGGAAGAACATAATAAACCCAGTACACGCCTGAACCCACCAAAGTGATGTATCTTCGTGTTTCATACGAACAGCATGAGCACGATAAACTTGCCATTGGCGGAAGTTGATTGGCATTTTTCTCATACCAAGCGCAGCATGAACAAAGAAAATAACAAGCACACAAGCAGCTATAAAGCTAGTTACATAGCTCATATGCGGGCTATCATACATAAATCTAAGCTCTAAAACATGCACAACCTGATTATATACATCTTCACCAAATAGTATGGTAGATACAAACAGCATATGCGCCCACATAAATAGTCCTAGGACTAACCCAGTTCCACTTTGAATAAGATCGAGTTTTGCAGGAATTCTACTTTTCTTGCGATCCTCGCTTATACCAAGAAACCCTTCGATTTGCTTACTCATAAGCTCCCCTTATATTGTAAATTTGAACGAATCAACTGAAATTATACATCAGTTAAACTTGATATATTATTAAATTCATCTATTAAATTATAATCAAAAGTATCTATTTTTAGGCTTTTGAATCGAATTTTAAATAACAATTTAGATAATATTTTGATTTATTTGATATTTAAATTTAGTTAAATTTGACTATGGTTTAAATCTATTTTAATAATTATTATCATATAATTGCGCCGTTAATTTTTTTATAAGGTGAATTTATGAATAAAAAATATCTACTTTCCATAGCTGCGTTAGTATGTATATCAAACTATGCTCTAGCTAGTGATAAGTATGCATTAGACGAGGCAGTGGTGACAGCTTCTGGATTTTCTCAAGAGATTAAAGAAGCTCCAGCAACAATAAATGTCATTACTAAAAAGGATTTAGAAAGAAAGCCATATAGAGATATAGCTGAAGCTATATCAGATATACCAGGCGTAGATATAGGCACACCGGGTAAAACTGGTGCGAATAATATAACTATACGTGGTTTAAGTAGTAAAAATGGACATGTGCTAGTCTTAGTAGATGGTAGGCGTCAAGGCATTAGCGGTGATATAGGGCCAAATGGATTTACTGAGGTGATGAA
>NZ_JAGCNF010000002.1 GCF_017646085.1 Campylobacter sp.
AGCGATATTAAGCCATATAATTTGTAATATTAAATAATTAAAACTATTTAAAATTTAAACTTTAAAATCTATAAAGTTATAAATAGAGCAATACAAAATCTAAATTATAAATTGAATTTACAATAAAATAATTTAAATCTTAAAAAAGTAAATAAATCAACCCTTGAGCTTTGCCCAAGGGGGTATGTTAGCAAGAATATACAGTTTTAAACTCAAATGGAGTAGGGCGTTGTTCATATGGCCATACTTGAGTTTCAAATTTGTAGTGTTGGTATGTCTCTATAAAGTGATCTGTCATGATAGCGCTTAAGTATTTATTATCACGAATTACAGCTTCTAGACTTCCTCTTAGCGTGTGAGGTAGTTGCTCGATGCCACGCTCTCTAATCTCATCTAATGTTAGCTCAAATAAATCCTCATCCATTGGTCCTACAGGTTCAATTTTATTTTTAATACCATCTAGTCCTGCCATTAACATAGCTGCAAATGCTAGATATGGGCATGCAGAACTATCTGGGAATCTAAACTCAGCTCTTACACTTTTTTCTCCTGAACCATATGGTATTCTACAGCTTGCACTTCTGTTTTGGCAAGAGTATGTAAGAATGCTTGGCGCTTCAAAACCAGGAATTAATCTTTTATAGCTATTTGTACTTGGATTAGTAAATGCAGCTACGCTTCTAGCGTGTCTTAACACACCACCGATATACCATCTAGCCATATCGCTTAAATTTGCATATGTTCCTGCTTTAAAGAATAAATTTTTACCATCTTTCCAGATACTTTGATGGACATGCATACCGCTACCATTATCACCATAAAGAGGTTTTGGCATAAATGTAGCTGTTTTACCATTTAGATGAGCTACCATTTTTACTACATATTTATAGATTTGTACATTATCAGCAGCCTCTACTAATGTGCCAAATTTAACACCGATTTCGCCTTGACCCTGAGCTACCTCGTGATGAACTACAAACGTCTCAAGGCCAACTTGTTCAAGCACATTTACCATCTCTGCTCTTAAATCTACCATTGAATCAATTGGCTGAACTGGATAGTAGCCACCTTTTGCTCTTGGGCGATGGCCGCTATTGTAACCATCTTTATAGTCTTTTGCATCATTCCATTCACCCTCTTCAGTGTCTACTTCGTACATAGCGCAATTTTGTTTATCAATAATTCTTACATTATCAAATACAAAAAATTCATTTTCTGGGCCAAAATATGCAGTATCACCAATTCCGCTATCTTTTAGATGTTGCATAGCTTTTTTAGCTATTGAGCGTGGGCATTTTTCATATAAATCATTTTTATAGATATCATATACATCGCAGATTACTATTATTGTAGTATCTGCTGTAAATGGGTCTAAAAATGCAGTTTCTACATCAGGAATAAGCATCATATCTGACTTATGTATAGGTTGCCAAGCATCGATAGAGCTACCATCAAATGGAATTCCATTAAAAGAGTCTTCATTGATTGCTTTTATATTATAAGATACGTGATGCCATGTCCCTTTTAAATCAGTAAAGCGAAAATCAACAAATTTCACCTCATTTTCATCACAATATTTAAAAAATTCGTTAACATTATTTACAAATCTACCCATAGGCAAACTCCTTCAAAAATAAAATTTCAAAATTATAGCATAAAATATCAATTTTAAGTTTAAATTTATATTTAAATTAATACCATTTTAAATTTTTACCATTTTTTTCTCTCGATTTTGATACACTACAACTTCGCTATATCCAAATTCTTTAGCTTTTATAATGGTTTTATCCATATTTTGTCCCACTTGTTCTATAGAATGGGCATCGCTTGAGAGAGTAATGTTGATGCCCATTTGACTCATAATTTCTAAAATCTCATCTCCAGGATAAATCTCGCATACTGGTTTGCGAAGGCCAGCACTATTTAATTCTACTGTCATACCGCTTTTTTTAATCTCATTTAAAGCATCTTTAGCGATTATTCTTATATCTGTTTTTGGCTTATAATTAAATACTTTAATAAGATCAATATGACCAACAATATCAAATTTACCAGATTTTGCCATCATTTTAATAGCGTCAAAATAATCAATATAAATTTGATCAATATCTCTATTTTTATACTCTCCAATAAACTCAGGATTATCAAATCCCCAACCATTTAAAAAGTGTACCGAACCAATTAGATAATCTACATTAGCATTTAAGACTCTATCATCTATAAATCCAGGTAAATAATCAACCTCATAACCAAATAATATCTCCATTTTGCCTCTAAATTCAGTCTTTAAAATATCAATTACCTCTTTATAGTCATCCATATCCTTAAAGCTCATTCTATATTTTTGATCAAAATTCATTGGCGCATGGTCGCTAAATCCATAAAATTTACACCCTTGATTAAAAGCAGCTTTAGCATAATCTATTGGAGTACCTGTTGCGTGATTGCATAATGGAGTATGATTGTGTAGATCTACGATCATGAAAAAATCCTTAAAAAATACAAAATTAATAGAAGAATTATATAAAATAAAAGATTAAATTTAAATTGAATCAATGATTAAATAGTGGTGCGCCCTAGAGAATTCGAATCTCTGACCTTTTGAACCGCAATCAAATGCTCTATCCAGCTGAGCTAAGAGCGCACTAAATTAAGTTAAGAATTGGAATTATACAAAATAATTCCTTAAAGTTAGCAAAATTTAAAAATATTTTTTGAAATATTAAATGATTTTTGTAATGTAAAGCAAAATTTATCTAAATTTAGATACAATCACGCAATTACGTTCTTAAGGAGATCTTATGACACAAGAAGAATTAGATGCTTTAATGGCTGAAGATTTAAGCGATTTAACTAGTAGTATAGATAATGTAAGCGATACTAGTCTTGATGAGCCAGATTTAACCGAAGATGCTGATGCTGTGGTTCAAAATAGTGGCCATATCGTTACGCACGATAACTATAGAGTAAGTTCAACAAGTGCGTGGCCACCACCACCACCAACAGATGATCATAAAGTAGTTCATCAACTAGATGATGTTACAAAGGATTCTGAAGAAAAAGCCACTGAGATGTTTGATAAGCTTGAAACCATTAGTGGATTTTGTCAAGATGCAGAAAATACATCAAATGATGCTAAAACTTGCATTGCAAGAAATATAGAGGTTTTTGAAATTTTGCATGAAAAATTTCCAAATGTTCAAACATTTAGCGAACTTTTAGAGCTTAATAAAAACTTAGACAATAAAATAGATGATATTATAAGCAATGTTCAAATGGGGCAAGATGAAGTTATGATGACGATGGATATGATGCAATATCAAGATATTCACCGTCAAAAAATAGAAAGAGTTATTAATGTAATGCGTGCGCTAAGTAAATATATGAATAGTCTATTTGAAGGTAGAATTGATGATGAAAAACGTGTTGGTTCAGCTATGCATATTGAGGGTGATACAACAACTGAAGATGTTGTAAGTAACGCTGATATAGAAGCCTTAATTGACTCATTGGGTAAAAAGTGAAAAAGCCAGAACTTTTAAGCCCGGCTGGAAATTTAACTAAACTTCAAATTGCTCTAGCTTATGGTGCAGATGCTGTGTATGCAAGTGTTGGGAATTTTTCTTTACGTCAAAGAAGTGCAAAGGAATTTGATCTTGAAAGTTTTGAAGAGGGTGTTAGACTAGCGCATAAGAGTGGAGCTAAATTTTATGCTACGATAAATGGTTTTCCATATAATACTCAGCTTGATAACCTTAAAAAACATATTAAAACTGTGAGCGAATTTGGCGTTGATGCTTTTATTATTGCGACTCCAGGTGTTATGAAACTAGCTAAGCAGATTGCTCCTCAAGTCGAGGTGCATCTTTCTACTCAAGCAAATGTAATGAATTATCTAGATGCTCAAATTTATCATGAAATGGGCGCTAGTAGAATAGTAGCAGCTCGTGAGATGAGTTTAAAAGATGCTGTATTAATTAAAGAGATGATTCCAAGTCTAGAATTAGAGATTTTTTGTCATGGATCGATGTGTTTTGCATATTCGGGTAGATGTCTAGTCTCAGCAGTACAAAGCGGCAGACTAAGCAATCGTGGAAGTTGTGCAAATGATTGTAGATTTAATTATGAATTATATGCTAAAAGTCCTGAAAATGGTGCTTTGTTTCGCCTTGAAGAAAATGAACACGGCACTCATATAATGAATTCTAAAGATTTAAATTTAAGTAAGCATATAGAACGAATTCTCCAAACTGGTGCTGTAGATAGCCTAAAAATTGAAGGTCGAACAAAAAGCGAATACTACGCAGCATGCGCTACAAAAGCCTATAGAATGGCGATTGATGATGCAATTGCTGGTAAATTTAATCCTGAAATTTATGCTGCGGAGTTAAATACACTTAAAAATCGTGGATTTAGCGATGGTTATCTTATTCATAAACCATATGAGAGAGATGATACGCAAAACCATACTACTAGCATAGAAGAGGGTACGCATCAAGTTCATGCTATTAGTCTAGATGGTAAAAGTTTTAAAACTAAATTTAAAATTGATACAAAGCATGAGTATGAGATTTTTGCTCCTGTAAATGCAGCAATAGATAGTGTAGAAAATGAGCTTGGTGCTATCTATAAAAAAGATGACAATAAGTATTATGTTAAATTTAAAAAGCTAATAAGTACTAAAGGCAAGGAATTTGATGAAATTCATAGTGGAAATGAAAACGAGATCAATCTCCCTGCAAACTTACCAGAATTTAGCTTTTTACGTAAAGAGATTATAGAAGGAGAGTAGATGAAATTTGTAAGCATTATAATGGGTAGTAAAAGCGACTACGAGATAGTAAGTGAAACGGCTAAAATCTTAGAAGAATTTGATGTAAAATATGAGATGATTATCAGTTCAGCTCACAGAAGCCCAACTAGAACTCACCAATATGTCCAAGATGCTGATGCTAGAGGCGCAGCAGTATTTGTCTGTGCAGCGGGTATGGCAGCTCATTTGGCTGGTGCAGTTGCTGCTTATAGTCTAAAGCCAGTGATTGGTGTGCCAATGGGGGGTTCAGCAGTAAATGGTGTAGATGCGCTATATTCAACTGTTCAAATGCCAGCTGGTATGCCAGTAGCTACACTTGCAATTGGCAAGGCTGGAGCTAAAAATGCAGCATATTTAGCAATGCAAATTTTAGCTCTAAGTGATGAAAATTTAGCTTTAAAACTAAAAGAAGATAGAGAAAAACAGGCCAAATCACTTGAAATTGATTCTAAAAAAATCGAGGTTCTCTTAGGTGGTGCTAAATGAAAACATATCTAGCCATTGATGAGTTTTGTCAGCTAGTACATCTAAAGCGTGAAGTTGTTGATGGTATGATTGAGCGTGGTGCATTAAATACAAAAATAGATAATGATGTAATATATATAGAGGCAAATGAAGGCACAATGAGTGTTGTACCAGCACACAATGGTGAGATAGTTGCTAATACCGAGCAGCATACTTTGCCAGGTGAGAGCTTTGTCGAAAAGACAATTGGAACGATTTTAAATTTACACGAAAAAGTCCTAGATGCCAAAGATGAAACATTAGATGTGCTTAGAAATGAAAATCAATTTTTAAAAGAAGCGCTTTATTCTATGCAAGAGTTATATGATGAGGATAGAAAGACTGTTGAGACGCTTACTACTCAACTTAAAAATGCTCAAGAAGAGGTTGAATTTTTAAAGCGTAAATATAAATTGATGTGGAATAAAGCCATAGAGAATTTTAATAATAAAGGAAATTCATGACATTTAGTCAGATAATTTTAACCTTACAACAATACTGGAACGAGCAAGGCTGTATTGTCGTTCAACCATACGATATGCCAGCTGGCGCTGGAACCTATCACCAAGCAACATTTTTACGTTCATTAGGTGAGAAACCATGGAATGTAGCCTATGTAGCTCCATCTCGTCGTCCAACAGATGGTAGATATGGCGAGAATCCAAATAGACTTGGAAGCTACTATCAGTTTCAAGTAATAATGAAACCAAGTCCAAAAAATATTCAAGAGCTATATTTAAAAAGCCTTGAAAGACTTGGCCTTGATCTTAAAAAGCATGATATTAGATTTGTAGAAGATAACTGGGAGAGCCCAACTCTTGGTGCATGGGGTCTAGGTTGGGAAGTTTGGTTAGATGGTATGGAAGTAACTCAGTTTACATATTTTCAACAAGTAGGCGGAATTCCGTGTGAATTAATAAGCGCTGAAGTAACATATGGAATTGAACGTCTAGCTATGTATTTGCAAGATAAAGATAGTGTATATGATATCATATGGGATGATCATGATGGCAATGTAGTAACCTATGGTGATGTACATAAGCAAAGTGAATTTGAATTTAGCAAATATAACTTTGAAATTGCTGATACAGCTAAATTATTTAGCTGGTTTGAGTCCTATTCTAGTGAGTGTAAAGCTATTTTAGAGCATGGATTAGCACTTCCAGCATATGATTATTGTATGCTTGCAGCGCATACATTTAATGTACTTGATGCACGTGGAGCAATTAGCGTTACACAAAGGCAGGACTATATTTTAAAAATTAGAGAGCTGGCAAAAGGCTGCGCATTAGCTTATAAAGAGAGTTTAAAATAGGTGAAAATATCTGAAATTTATGCTATGCTTGATAGCATAGCGCCATTTGATTTACAAGAGAGTTGGGATAATTCTGGACTTATAATAGGTAGTATGAACGATGAGTTTGATAGTATTACTTTAAGTCTTGATTTAGATAGTTCACTTATAGCTCAGGCTAAGCCTAGAACACTTTTTATAACTCATCATCCGCTAATTTTTAAAGGTTTAAAAAGCATTAATAGCAGCGAATATCCAGCAAATTTAATCAAAGATATGATTAAAAAAGATATTAGCTTAATCTCTATGCATACTAATTATGATAAAGCGGTTTTGAATAAATTTGTATTAAGTGAGGTTTTAGGCTATAAAAATTATGAACAAGATAGTGAATTTGTGTTTAAATTTGAGGTAAATAAGAGCTTTGAAGAGTTTGTAGCTGATATAAAATCCAAACTAAATTTAACTACTATAAGAGTAGTTAAAGGGTGTGATTTTATCAAAACAGCAGCCATTTGTACTGGGAGTGGAAGTGAGCTAATTGGTAGTTTTAAAGCTGATTGCTTTTTAAGCGGAGATTTTAAATATCATACAGCACTTCAATCTTATGAAAATTCACTTAGTTTGATTGATATTAATCATTTTGAAAGTGAGCGGTATTTTGGGGAGTCTTTGGCGCTAAACTTGCAAAAGTTTAAAGTTTTTGCTACAATCACAAATTCAATAAACCCATTTGAATATAGATAACCAAAGGAAATCAATGAATAAGTATTTACAACAACTTGTGAATTTATCACAAATCGACCAAAAAATAGATAATTACGCACCAAGAATTGAGAGTATTAATAGAAATTTACAACTTAAAAAAGACGAAATAGCAACTATAGATGAAAATATAGAAAAAGTTGATACAGAAATAACAGAGCTAAAGGCACAAATTGCTAATACAAATTCTCATATTAATGAATTTAATGCCAAAATCAAAGATATTAGCAAGAAAACCTCAGCTGTAAAGAGCGAAAAAGAGATTAAAGCATTAAATTTAGAAGAAGACCTAGCTAAAGATCAACTTGAAGCAGCTAATGAAGAGATTGGCAGACTTGAGAGAATAATAGATAGTAAAAATGAGTTAAAAACTGAACTAGAACAGAAAAAATCTAATGCTCAAAGTGCATTAGATAGCTTAAATAGCGAAGTCGAAGGCGAATTAAAAGCAATTGAGGATGAAAGAAGTAAAATCTATGACCAAAAAGAAAAATTACTAGCTGATATGAATCAAAAAATCCTTACATTCTATGAAAAAATTCGTAAATGGGCAAAAAATACAGCAGTTGTACCGGTTAAAAAACAGGCGTGTTATGGTTGTTTTATGAAAATTAATGATAAAACATATGCTCATATTATTAAAAGTGAAGATATCACAACTTGTCCACATTGTGGTAGAATCTTGTATAAAGAGACTATAGAGGAGTGATTTATACTCTATTTACGGCACTTTTGCTCGGAATTTGCTCGCCGTTTTTATGGCTTTTAAGTTTTAAGCAAAAGTTTGTCCGTAGCCTTAGGGCTAGATTTTTCTTATATCGCAATCCAAAGCCTGAATTTGCTAAATACCATTTTCATGCCTGTAGCCTTGGCGAGGCTTGTGCTATTGAGCCTTTAGTAAAAGAGTTAAAAGATTGTAGAGTAAGTGTAATTACTCAAACTGGATTTGATAAGGCTAAGGGGTATGCAGATTGTAGGTTCTTACCTTTTGAATGCTTTTTGCCTTTTTGGCTAAGCAAATCAGATGTTTTGATAGTTTTTGAAGCAGAATTATGGCTAAATTTATTTAGAGTAGCCAAGTTAAATGGTACTAAAACTATACTTTTAAATGCTAGAATTAGCGATAAAAGCTATAAGAATTATCTTAAATTTAAATTTTATTATAAATGGCTTTTTAAATATGTTGATTTGGTTTTAGCACAAAGCCAGATAGATAAAGAGCGTTTAGCAAACCTAGGTGCTAAAAATATCAAAGTCGTAGGAAATATCAAATCAGCCAATCTACCAAAGCCATCAAAGCAATATAAAAAACCAGATAAAAGAGTGATAATAATAGCTAGCTCACATGAAAATGAAGAAAAAAATTTACTAGCTAATCTAAATCTTAATGATAATGACCAGCT
>NZ_JAGCNF010000030.1 GCF_017646085.1 Campylobacter sp.
ATCATATGAGTGAATTTTACGCACTATCTCTAAAGGCTGTTTTAAATCAGCAATTTTTAAACCGATTAGACACGCTTCATAGCTAGCCATCTGTCCTTTTGCATCTTTTGGACTTGCGTTCCATGTAGATGGAACTACAGCTTGCCAATTTTCAATCACGCCATTTTTAATTCTACACCAGTGGCTTAACATACCTCTTGGTACATTGCCAATAAATCTACCTTTATACTCTTTATTAGCATCAATTTGATATTTAGCACATGTGCTATCATCAATTTTTAAATTTTCAATTAGATTATTTAAGGCTTTTAAAGCATTATCAGCAATTATTTTTGCCTCAATCATTCTGCATGCAGTTCTACCTAAAGTTGATAAAACCGCACTCACTGGTAAACCAGTTTCAGCTAAGAATTTATCCACTACTGGAACTACATTTTTATTGCCTTTTACATAGTTTACTACTATATTTGCAATTGGCCCTACTTGCATTGGAAGTGAGTTATATCTTGGTGCCTTAATCCAGCTATATTTACCAGCTATATCAAAGACTTTTGACTCTTCCATTTCACCTTTAGCATTTAAAGTTTTAGCATCTTTAAAGCCCGTATAATTTGGTGTTGTATCGCCATCATATGGATGAAGAGGTGCATCATTTTTATACCATGAACGAGTTGCTTCTTCTGTTATTAGATTTTCATCTACTTCAAATACTTTAGAGATATCACCATTTAAGATATATCCACCATCAAATAGGTACTCATTAGCACCGATTTGGAAATCTTGATATGTCATCAAATTTGGTGTACCAATATCATTTACCACACTTGGTTCATTTGCATAAGCTTTAGCTGCCATTACAAGATCTGGCCAGTAAGCACGATTAATAAAATCGGCCATCTCTTGGAATTTGACCATATACTCACCTAATCTTGCTGGACTTTGAAGATCCATAACGCATGTAACGCCACCTACGGTTAGGCTTTGTGGGTGTGGTTGTTTAGCACCAAAAACAGCCATAGCTTGAGCAATTGTTCTTTGAAGTCTTAGGCACTCAAGATAATGGCTTAAAGCAATTAGATTTTGTTCTGGAGTAAATTTATATGTAGAGTGGCCCCAATATGCATTAGCAAATGGCCCAAGATTGCCTTTTTCTACGAATTTTTTTACTTTATCTTGTACCAGTTTTAACTGATCTGCACCGCATGCATATGGAGTATCGCAATACTTAAATGCTTCTTGACTAGCTTTTAGTGGATCTGCGCTTAATGCACTTACTACATCAACAAAATCAAGTGCATGAAGTTGATAAAAATGCACCGGATGGTCATGCATAAATAAAGCTGCATTCATAAGAGTTCTAGTTAGTTTTGCATTTAGTGGAGGGACTATTCCTAGAGCATCTTCTACAGCTTCTATACCTGCTCTATAATGAGAGAATGTACATACGCCACAAATTCTTTGTGTCATAAATCCAGCATCTCTAGGATCTCTACCCTTTACAATTACTTCGATACCACGCCAAAGAGTTGATCCACTATAAGCCTCTTTAACTACATTATTTTCATCTACGATTACTTCTACACGAAGGTGACCTTCAATCCTTGTAATAGGATCTACTACTATTCTTTGTTCGCTCATATTTTACTCCTTCTCTTTTGTTGCAGTAGCAATAAGTGCGTGAGCTGCGACAGCTACACCTGTGATTGCTAGTACGCCTATACCGATTTTATCACTTATTGCATCAGCGCCAAGCCCATCAAATACAGTGTGATATAGTCTATCACCTAGTGGCACTTCAAATGGCCCCATTTGATCCCAAAAATCTGGCTCAGAACAGCCTATACAGCCGTGACCTGCTTGGATTGGCCAGCTTGTATGTTGGTTAAATCTCTCACGAGAGCAGTTATTAAATGTATATGGACCTTTACATCCTACTTTATATAGACAATATCCATCTTTTGCGCCTTGATCACCAAATTCTTGTACGAATTCACCAGCATCAAATCTACCTCGTCTTTCACATAGATCATGAATTCTAAGACCATAAGCCCATTTTGGTCTATTATATACATCAAGCGCTGGAAGAGTACCAAATAACAAGAAGTTAAGCACATTACCAACGATATTTTTCTCACTTGGCGGACAGCCAGGAACATTGATTACTGGTTTATTTGTAATCTTATGAAGTGGTTGAGCATTTGTAGGGTTTGGTGCTGCTGCTTGGATACCGCCAAAGCTAGAGCATGTACCAATAGCAAAGATAGCAAGTGCATTATCACTAGCATGAATTGCATGCTCTCTACCTGTTGTACCTTTTGGCCCTACTGTTAGATAAAACGCACTATCGCCATCTGGGATACCACCTTCTACCATTAAAACATATTTACCTTTATATTTTTCTATAGCGTGTTCTAGATTTTCTTCAGCTTGCCAGCCAGCTGCTGCCATAACTGTCTCATGATACTCTAAACTAATATAATCAAAAATTAAACTATCAATGGTTGGGGCATCACTTCTTAAAAGACTCTCACTACATCCTGTACACTCTGCCATATGCAACCAAATAACTGGAAGCCTATCGCTAAGCTCAGCAGCTTGAGCCACCATCGGCGCAAAGCTTGCAGGTAAAGCCATAAGTGCTGTCATAGCTCCAGCCCATTTCATAAAATCACGACGAGTAAAACCATGCTCGCTTAATACTTCCATAATAGAGCTATTTTCTTTCATTTTAGGAAGCTTGGCTAATTCTGCTAGTCTATTTTGTATGGTACTTAGATTACGATTATCTACCATAAATTTCTCCTTGAATTGAGATTAAATTTATCTTAAAATAAATTCTTTCTCGTTATTTTACTATCATTTCACTTAAGAAAATTAATAAATAAAAATTAAATTTGAATTTTAAAGTTAAATTAATACAAATGGGCTAAAATCGACTATTTTGCTACAAATTTAGGACTAAATAGGCAGTTTTTATTGCAAATTTAAAAAATAAAAAGTTAATCATACAAACTTTATCCCAGTTAAATTGAAGTCTTAAATTCACTATTTAAATTTTATATATTAATAAAATTAACAATACTGTTATAATTATGAGGCTATTTTCATCACATTTGCAATACTGCATAAAACAAAAAACAAATCACCGCAGATATCTAAAGCCAAATATTATATAAATTTAAATTTAAATATAAAAAAAAGTTATTTAAAAATTAAAGAGAGCATAACCCTCTTTAATTTGGATAAATTCAAGCATAAATATCTAGCTTGCCAAGCTTTAAAGCCTCATTTTGAATAAATTGTGTAGGATCAGTTATTCTTGCAGGTGCCTCTTTATCTGGAGTTTGCATATTGACATCTGCTGTTTGACTAAATAGCTTTGCCATCATATTTTGCTCTATATCCATTGACTTTTTTAATGCCATCGTACTAGCTACTAAACTAGCCTCTGCGCTTCCGCTCATACCTGCTAACATTTTTAACTCCTTAAAATTTAGTCATAAGTATAATCGACTAAATTTTAAATTTTATTATTTTTTGGTGATTTTATATAAAAAATTTCCACTACTTTGAATAATTTGCACCATCACAATTAAAATTATTACCGTATAAGCCATAATATCTGGTCTAAAACGCTGAAATCCATATCTCATCGCTACATCGCCCAAGCCTCCACCGCCAACAGCACCCGCCATAGCTGTAAAGCCAATTACTACTATCAATGTAAGAGTTATAGCATTTATAATGCTTGGCAATGCCTCTACAAATATAACTTTAAATATTATTTGTGTTTTGGTTGCCCCATAGCTTAGGGCTGCTTCTATGATTCCATGATCTACTTCATTCATCGCATTTTCTATAAGTCTAGCAATAAATGGCGCTGAGCCAATGGTAAGAGGCACAATAGCCGCAGTAGTACCAATACTAGTGCCAACAATAAATTTAGTAAATGGAAATAGAACAATGATAAGAATAATAAATGGAAAACTTCTTAGTGTATTTACTATTATATCCAATGCGCTATATATAGCTTTATTTGGTTTTAAGCCATTTTTACCAGTTATAACTAAAATAATAGCTAGTCCAAGTCCAATTACAAAGGCTAAAAATGTAGATACAAAGGTCATATATAAAGTATCAAGTGTTGCTTCAAGTAATAATTTTGCTATCATTTTATCTCCCTTATAATCTCATATAAAGCACCTGCATTTTTAATAAATTCTTCAACTTTTAACTCATCTTTTGGCTCTACATTTATAACTAAACTACCTAAAACCTTATCTCCAAGCTTTTCAAGTTTTCCCCAAACTATATTAAAATCAATATCTAGCTCTCTTGCCATATTGGTTATTATACTATGCATTGCTACATCTGGTGGAAAAAATATCTTAATATTTACTCCATCATTAGGTAAAATTTCCTCTTCGCCAAGGAATTTTTTCATATTTTCATTTGGATTTAAAAATAATTCAACAATGCTACCTGAATTAGTTATAACACCACCTTCAAGTAAAATAGCTCTATTTGCTACGCTTTTTACTACTTCCATCTCATGAGTTACAATAACTATAGTAATACCTAAAGTTTGATTAATTTTAGCAAGTAGTGATAAAATTTGCTTTGTAGTATTTGGATCTAGCGCACTAGTAGCCTCATCGCTTAGGAGTATTTTTGGCTTTAATGCCAAAGCTCTAGCTATAGCTACTCTTTGTTTTTGGCCACCACTTAACTGACTTGGATAACTATTAGCTTTTGATTCTAGGCCGACTAATTTTAGTAGCTCTTCAACTCTATCTTTAATATCATTTTTATTCCATCCCCACATAACTAGTGGCATAGCGACATTTTCAAATACAGTTTTTCTACTCATCAAAGCAAAGTGCTGAAAGATCATACCTATATCTTTTCTTAACTCTCTTAGGCCTTGTTCATTTAGCTGCGAAATTTCCTTATCAAAGACTTTTAAGCTACCACCTTGATAATCCTCAAGTCCATTAATACAGCGTAAAAGCGTGCTTTTACCAGCTCCGCTATGCCCAACTATAGCAAAAATCTCGCCAGGCTTTATTTTGCAACTAACATCATTGATAGTAAGATGCTTACCATAATATTTTTTTAGATTTTGTATGCTTATCAACTCTTATCCTTTTGGCCTATATTTTTGAAATTTACATCATCATACTTTATAGGTTTTGAGCAAATTTAAATTTATTTATTGATTAGTTTTAAATTTGCTCTTTATATTAATTTATGTTAAATTGCCTAATTCATTAACTACTTTTGCTAGTTTATCTTTCGCAATTACTAATCCTTGACGATTGGTTTCAAGAACATTTTGTGGTGCATTTGCTATAAATTTTTCATTATTTAGCATACCTTCAAGCTTTGCTATCTCTTTTTCTAATTTTGTTTTTTGGCTATTTAGACGTGCTATAATAGCAGTTGTATCTACTCCAGCAAGTGGTACGAAACTTTCTAAATTCTCACTTACATCCCTAGCAGAATCAGCTATAATATCTTTTGTAATCTCTATATCTTCGCATTTAGCAAGTAATTTTATAAAATTTAAATAACTACTAATATCAAGATCTCTATTTAATTTAATAAAGGCTTTATTAATCTTAGCATTGCCTTGATCGATTGTAGCTTTAGCACGGCGAATACTAATAATAGCCTCAATAATAAGCTCAAATTCAGCTATAATATTATCATCTATCTGACTAGATTTTGGATATTTAGATATCATAATAGATTGGCTATTTTCTAAATTTGATCCGCTTAGTTCATGATATAGATATTCACTAATAAATGGCATAAATGGATTAAGTAGTTTCATACTCTCTTTAAATATCATTCCTAGCTCGCTAATTGCACTTTTATCAGCTTTACTAAGCTCAATACCCCAGTCACAAAATTCATCCCATAAAAACTTATAAACCCTATCAGCAGCATCGTTAAATCTATAACTATCAAGCGCTTTTCTAGTCTCATTTACAGCGATCTTGAAACGATTGAGCATATATTTGCCAAGTTTTGTATTAATTGTATTTTCATCAAAATCATTAAATTTATCAGCGTTCATTAGTAGAAATTTACTAGCATTATATAATTTGTTAGTAAAGTTTCTACTTAGCACCATCTGTTCACTACTCATTCTAATATCACGCCCTTGAACGCATAATATTGTTAGAGTAAAGCGTAAAATATCAGCAGAAAATTCATCTATCATATTTAGTGGATCAATTACATTGCCACTACTTTTACTCATCTTTTTACCATCTTTATCTTTTACTAGTGCGTGCAAGTATATATCTTTAAATGGTAACTCTCCTAGAGCGTTGTTACTTTGAAACATCATTCTAGCAACCCAGAAAAATAATATATCAAATCCAGTTATTAGCATTGTATTTGGATAAAATTCACTCAAGTCACCCTCGTTCCACTTTTGCCCTTTTAGCGCTTGACCATTTCCCCACCCAAGCGTGCTAAATGGCCAAAGCCCTGAACTAAACCAAGTATCTAGCACATCTGGATCTTGAGTAAAATTAGCTCCATTACATTTTGGACATTGTGATGGCTCATTTTCATCAGCCCACTCATGGCCGCAATCGCAGTAAAATACCGGAATTTGATGCCCCCACCAAAGCTGACGAGATATACACCAATCTTTAAGCTCTCTCATCCAAGCATTAAAACTATTTATCCAATGTGATGGGTAGAATTTAGCCTTACCTTCATTGACGCTTTTGATAGCTTCATCTGCAATTTGAGATTTGACAAACCACTGCTTAGAGATATATGGCTCAACAACATTTTTACACCTATAGCAATAGCCAACTTGGTTTTCATAATCTTCTATTTTTTCTACAAAGCCCTCATCTTGTAGCCTTTGAACGATTTTATCTCTAGCTTCTAATCTTTCTAAACCTTGAAATTCGGCACAATATTCGTTTAAAATTCCCTTCTCATCAAATATAGTGATAAAATCTAAATTATGCCTTTTACCAACTTCGTAGTCATTAACATCATGAGCTGGAGTAACCTTAACTACACCGGTACCAAACTCACTATCAACATGACTATCAGCAATAATCTTAATTTTACGATTAATTAGTGGCAATACAACCTCTTTGCCAATTAATTCTTTATATCTGCTATCATCTGGATTTACCATTACAGCAGTATCACCAAAATATGTCTCTGGTCTAGTTGTTGCAACTACTACAAATTTAGATTTTTCATCAGCTAGTGGGTATTTTAAGTAGTATAGTTTTCCTTTATTTGCTTTGTGTTCTACCTCTACATCACTTAATGCTCCATCGTGAGTACACCAGTTAACCATATAATTGCCACGGATTATAAGCCCTTTATTATATAAGCTTACAAAGGCTTTTTTGACTGAGTTTTTAAGCCCTTCATCCATAGTAAATCGCTCTCTAGACCACGCTGGAGTAATTCCTAGACGTCTCATTTGATAGACTATAGTACCGCCACTTTTTTCTTTCCATTCCCATGTTTTTTTAAGAAACTCATCCCTGCCTAACTCCTCTTTGGTTATACCTTGAGCTAGTAGTTGCTTTTCAACTACATTTTGCGTAGCTATCCCTGCATGATCAAGGCCGGGTTGCCATAAGGTTTTATAGCCATCCATTCTTTTATATCGAGTAATTATATCTTGTAAAGTAAAGGTTAATGCATGTCCTATGTGTAAAACACCAGTAACATTTGGTGGCGGCATCATAATACAAAATGTTTTGCCATCTTCTTGAATATTTTTATTTCCATCAATTTCAAAATATCCACGATCTTCGCAAATTTTATAAAATTTCTCTTCTATTGTTTTTGCATCGTAAAATTCAGCCATATTTTGCCTTTTAATAAATATAAAAAATATGCGATTTTAGCTAAATTTAGATAAATAAATTATAAAATTTATGTAGCTATAAGCCTTTTTAATAGATAATAGCAAGTTTAAATTTTAAATTTGAAAGGAATGAAATGGATTTTCGTATAGAAAAAGACACCATGGGTGAGATTAAAGTCCCTAATGATAAATATTGGGGAGCTCAAACTGAAAGAAGTTTAGAAAACTTCAAAATAGGTAAAGGCACAATGCCTTCAGAAGTTATAGAAGGTTTTGCATATCTTAAAAAAGCTTGCACTATTGTAAATAATAAACTTGGCCGCCTTGATGATGCTAAGACTAAAGCTATATCTCAAGCTTGCGATGAGATTTTAGAAGGCAAACTTGATGGCAATTTCCCACTTGTAGTGTGGCAAACAGGTAGCGGTACGCAATCAAATATGAATTTAAATGAAGTGATTGCAAATCGTGCTACTGAGATTTTAGGTAGTGATTTTAGAACACAAAAATTAGTACACCCAAATGATGATGTAAACAAAGGTCAAAGCTCAAATGATACATATCCAACAGCGATGAGAATTGCATTTGTGCTTGAAATTGCTAAACAATTAATCCCAGCAATTGATACTTTATATGCTACGCTAGATGCAAAAGCTAAAGAGTTTGCAAACCTTGTAAAAATCGGTAGAACCCATCTTCAAGATGCAACTCCACTTACATTAGGTCAAGAATTTAGCGGCTATGCTCATATGTTAAAAGCTAGCAAAGATCAAATTTTAGCTACAATTCCATTCCTTGAAGAGTTAGCAATTGGCGGAACTGCAGTTGGTACAGGTCTTAATAGTCATCCAGATTTTAGCCCAATGGTAAGTGAAGTATTAAATGAAATTACAAAAACTAAATTTAGCTTCAAATCTCACCCAAATAAATTTCACGGACTAACAAGCCATGATGCTGAAGTATTCTTAAGTGGTGCATTAAATGGTCTTGGTTCAAACTTAATGAAAATCGCAAATGATATCAGATGGTTAGCAAGCGGTCCAAGATGCGGTATTGGCGAGATTAATATCCCAGAAAATGAACCAGGTAGCTCAATTATGCCAGGTAAGGTAAATCCAACTCAGTGCGAAGCTGTAACAATGGTAGCTGTTCAAGTAGCAGGCAATCATGTAAGCGTAGCAATGGGCGCAAGTCAAGGTAACTTTGAACTAAATGTATTTAAGCCAGTAATTGCTCATAATATCTTAGAAAGTATTAGATTATTAAGCGATTCTATGATTAGCTTTAATGATCATTGTGCTGTGGGCATCACTGCAAATGTAGAAAAAATAGATAAACTACTTCATGAGAGTCTAATGCTAGTAACTGCATTAAATCCACATATTGGATACGAAAATGCAGCTAAAATAGCTAAAACTGCTCATAAAAACGGAACAACTCTAAAAGCTGAGGCTATAAATTTAGGTCTTTTAACAGCTGAGCAATTTGATGCTTGGGTAAGACCTGAAGATATGATTGCACCTAAAAAATAGAGGTGAATTAATTTTGCAATGACATAAAATTAGTTATGAATTTACTACCTTATATGTCATTGCAAGGAAGTTGCTTGCAACTTCCAAACAGATCTTTTAAATTTATTTTAATTCATAAAGCAGCAATCAATACAAAGCAATTCTAAGTAAAAATACCATCTATTAAAATTAGCTCTAAAAGATTTAAAGAAGATGTAAAAATCTATATTTAAATTTACTACAAGCTCCAACAATGATTAATTGGCCCATTTCCATGACCAATAACTAAACCACTTTTGAGTGCGTTTGTTACATACTCTTTAGCATTTTTGACTGATTGATTAATACTTAACCCATTAGCGATATTGCACGCAATAGCTGAAGATAGCGTACAACCCGTACCGTGAGTATTATTAGTATCTACTTTAGGAGCACAAAATTGGCTAAATTCACCATTTTCATAGAGTAAATCAACTGCAACATCTTCTCTCCAATGACCACCCTTTATTAATACACTTTTACAGCCATAATTACTAATTTTAATAGCTGCAGTTTTCATATCATCTATATTTTTTATCTCCATACCACTTAATACACTAGCTTCTGGCAAATTTGGCGTTACTACACTTGCAAGATTAAAAAGCTCTTTAGTATAAACTTCTAACGCACTCTCATCCATTAATCTTCCTCCAGTTGTTGCCACCATCACAGGGTCTAAAATTATATTTTTACAATTATATTTTTTAAGCATTTTAGCAACTGAACGCATAATATCTGCATTTGAGAGCATTCCTAATTTTATTGCATCTGGAGTTATATCACTTAAAACTGAATCTATTTGCGCCTCTACAAACTCAGGCGAACAGTTTAAAACTCCACTAACTGCTGTAGTATTTTGTGCAGTTAGCGAGACTATTACTGCCATTGCGTAGTGCTTATGAGCTGTAATTGTTTTTATATCAGCTTGAATCCCTGCCCCACCTGATGGGTCTGAACCTGCTATAGATAGTACTTTTTTCATATTTTTCCTTTATATTAACTGAAATTTATAATCAGTTTTGTATAATAGCAAGTCAAATTTAACATTTAAGGATAAAACGATGAAAAAACTACTAGCTTTAAGCCTTGTTGCTGCAAGCCTTGTTGGCTCTGCTTTTGCTCAAACACTAAAAGTTGGCGCCACTCCGGTTCCTCACGCTGAAATACTTGAATTTATAGCTCCAGAGCTAAAAAAATCAGGTATAAATTTGGAAATAAAAGTATTTAACGACTATGTAATCCCAAATATTGCAGTTGAAGATGGTGATTTAGATGCTAATTTTTTCCAGCATATACCATATTTAGACGAATTTAATAAAAATAAAGGCACTCACCTAGTAAAAACTATAGGCGTTCATTTAGAACCAATGGGTGTTTATAGTAAAAAAATTAAATCTTTAAGTGAGTTAAAAAATGGTGCAATAGTAAGCATTCCAAATGACCCTACAAATGAAAGCCGTGCACTTGATGTACTAGTATCTGCTAAATTAATAGAAGTTGATACAAATGTAAAGCTACGCACCCCTTTAGATATCACTAAAAACCCTAAAAATCTCAAATTTAAAGAGATAGAAGCAGCTACTTTACCACGTACTTTAGATGATGTAGATATTGCAGTTATTAACACAAATTTTGCAATGAATGCAAACTTAAACCCTACAAAAGATGCTCTAGTAATCGAATCTAAAGAGAGTCCATATGTAAATATTGTAGTTGTAAAAGATGGAAATCAAAATAAAGATAGTATAAAAGCTCTAAATCAAGCATTGCAAACTCAAGCTCTTAAGGATTTCATAGCTGAAAAATATAAAGGTTCTATAGTTCCAGCTTTTTAATTTAAATTTATTTTTAAGCTAAATTTGGGGTTATTTTAGATATAATTAGCCCCAAATTTTTATAAATTAAGGATATAAAATGTCAAGAAAATGTGCAATTACAGGCAAAGGCCCTATGGTTGGAAATAATGTAAGCCATGCTAACAACAAAACAAAAAGAAGATTTATGCCAAACCTTCGCACAGTCCGTGTAATGCTAGAAGATGGCACAACTAGAAAAATCAGAGTTGCAGCTTCTACATTAAGAACAATGAAAAAACAATCAAAATAACCATTTAAAAAGAGGAATTTATGTCTTTGATTAAAAAGATTAAAAAATTCCTCCACTGGACTGATGAGTCCAAACCCGAGTATGATCTAAATACTGAACTTTATCAACAGTTAAAAGCCTTCCGACTTCCATTAATATTTGTCGTACTAATGATGCTATTTGGCACATTAGGATATATGATTACTAGTGGTTTTACACTAATAGATGCAATATATCAAGCTGGAATGACATTTACAACTGTTGGATTTACCGAAGTCTCACAAATCACTACCACTGGACGTCTTTTTACCATCATTTTTATACTTATAGGATTTTGTTTTTTTACATTTTCTATGGGTCTTGTTATTGAGATTATCAAAAAAGGTGTCTTAACTAGGATTTTAAAGGAAAGAAGCATGATATATAAGATCGCAAGACTTAAAAATCACTTCGTAATCTGCTATCATAATCTCTATACTATCGAGCTTTCAAGGCAATTTAGAGAAAACCACATTCCATTTGTAGTTATTGATAGTAGAGAAGATTTAGCCCAAATAGCTGAAACATATAAATATCCATACTATATAATAGATGAACCTCATACCCAATCAGCTATCTTAAAATCACACCTCTCTAGCGCTAAAGGTCTAATCACTCTAAGCCCACATATTGCTGATAATATCGCTCTTATTGCCACAGTTAGATTATACGAAAAAGAGCTTGGTAGGATTAAGCCATATTTTATTATGACTAACTCCGATAATGATAATGACACCCAAAAGCTAATAAAACTAGGCGCAGACTCAGTAGTAAGCCCATCAAAGCTAGTAGCTCAAAGAATCTCAGCTATGAGCGTACGCCCTGATATGGAAAATATCCTAGAGCAATTTTTATACAAAAAAGATTCTCCTATAGATATGGAAGAGATTAGAGTCCCAGAGGCCTCATGGATGAGATTTAAAAGAATAAAAGAGACTCATTTAAGAAAACTTACAAATGCTGATATCGTCGGTATCACAGACCAAAATGGCAAATTTAATCCAATGCCAAATGGCGATACTTTAATTGGCACTAGCTCAAAGCTATTAGTAATTGGAACTGCTGAGAGCATTAGAGCAACAAAACGGCTAATTTTTAGCAAATACAAACCAGAGGAGCTAAAATATGTTTAACCTAATCAGTCTTAAAAACGGCCTTGAAAATGTAGATGGATTTTTCTTTGGTGGCGTTAGTACCGGGCTTAAACCAAATGGTGATAACGATCTTGGATTTATCAGAGCCGATGAGCCATTTATGCTTTCAGCTAAATTTACATCAAATAAATTTCAAGCTGCACCAATTGTACATTTTAAGCGTTATGAAAAAGGATTTAAATCAAATTTCTTACTACTAAATTCAAAAAATGCCAATGCAATGACAGGGCAAAGTGGCGTAGATGATATTGATGAACTTTTTAATATTTTAAATCAAAAAACCCAGCTAATAAATCCAATTATGAGCTCTACTGGAGTGATTGGATATAGATTAAATCAAGAAAAAATCAGATCTGGATTTGATAAATTTGATCTTAATCAAAAAAGTAGTGACTCTGTAGCAAGAGCAATTATGACTACTGATAGCTTTAAAAAAGAGATAGCTTTTAGAGTTGAGCTTGAAAATGGCAAAAGCTTTAATATTGCAGCCATTTGCAAAGGCGCAGGTATGATAAATCCAGCATTTGCTACTATG
>NZ_JAGCNF010000031.1 GCF_017646085.1 Campylobacter sp.
TTTAAATTATCTATTTCTTCTTCATATAGAGATTTATCACGCAAAGAGCTTAATTTAGAAGATTGTATTGTCGGCTCAAAACTAAATGTATTTTCTATTTTGATATTGCCTTTATTTAGCAAATCATAAAATACTTTTTCTCTATATACACTTTTTAGCTCTTTAATTTTATTTTTTATTTTTATTGTGTAAGCATCTATTTCATCTGATAATCTTGCTTTTCTTTCATCGCTTAGATTATTTACTATACGCTCTATATAGTTTTTTAAATCATTTTCATTTAAAACATTATCTTTTCTAAGCTCATTAAAAATGAAATTTATACTTTGGCGAATTCTAGTTTCATCACTTGCTGTTTTTAAATATTGTTTGAAATATTCTCTTTGCATTTGCGATGCTTTTTTATATTTTGGCAAATTATCATCTTTACTTAAATCTATTTCAAAAATACTGCTTTCTACTAAGTCAAAATTGATTTGTATATCCTTATCTGCTAACTTAAAATCTTTTTCTAAATCTTCTTTTTCTAACACCTTATAATTTATTTCTTCAAATAAAATAGAGTTGCTAGGTAATATTTTTATAAATTGAGGTATTTTTTCTACTTCAAATTTTATTTTACTAGTATTCACTTTTAAATCTCCAAAATAATCCGAATTTGATGAAGTTTTCTCTACTTCTTTATCATATTCATTAGCCTGCGTTTTAGCATTTTTTAGTATATCGTTAATTTTATTGCCTTGCTCTATATTTTTTGCGATATTTTCCACATTAACATCAGCAGATAAAAACTCACTATTTTTATCTTCATCGCTATCATTTTCATTATTAGCATATTCAAAAATATCTTTATCTTTTGGCTCTTGTGGCCTTACTATTTCTTCTGGCTCTCTAAAATCCTTTTGTCTATAATCATCTTTACTAAATCCAGCTCCATTTAGTCCAGCTATCACACTTTTAGCAGTTCCTTCAAAGTCATTTGAGCAAGTAAGGACATAGCTTACATTTAATTCTTGATTTGTATATTTTCTAGCGTTTGGCTGGCGAAGCACTCTGCCTATTAGCTGCTCTACATCAGCAGTAGAGCTTTTGTTGGCAATACTAGCTAAAATATACGCATAAGGACAATCCCAGCCTTCTTTTAATGCATTTATAGTAATGATATAGCGTATCTTACAATCTTTATGTAATAAATCAATTCCATTTAACTCATTGATTTTGGCAGTTTTTATAGCTATTTGCTCTTTTTTTATACCGATATTTACTAGCTTATTTTTTAGTTTCTCAAAAGTATGCGCATCTTCATTTACTCCACTTTGTGCTTGAAATAGCACTATTGGTCGTAAATTGACATTTTCATTTTTTGCTATTGCTTCTAGTCTATTTTGTAGGCTTATTGCATTTTCTATAACACTCGCCACATTTACAAAGTTACATAAAAATACTGGTAGTTTTACCATATTTTCTTGTTTTAGCTCCATAGCATTTGTGTAGTGTATGATATTTGAGCTATCCTTTGGCGTAGCACTAAGCTCGTAAATAAAACTAGCATTTAAATTTTCAAGCATTTCAAAGCTTAAATTACTCTTTGCGTTGTGGCTCTCATCTACTATCACTATTGGCTTAAA
>NZ_JAGCNF010000032.1 GCF_017646085.1 Campylobacter sp.
CATCTGAATATATGGCAAATTCATATTCTAAAGAGATTTTTGATGAGTTTATAGAACCTGCTAGCTTTATGGATTTTGGTGGGATAAAAAAGGATGATGGGATAATCTTTATTAACTTTAGAAACGATAGAGCAAGAGAAATTTGTACCGCCTTAGCCGTGTCTGAATTTAACGATTTTAATCGTCCTATATGTTGTGATAATCTAATCACAATGACAAATTATGATGATAAATTTAACTTTCCTGTAATGTTTGAAAATGATGATATCAAGCAGACTTTAGCCGAGGTAATAGCTAAAAATGGACTAAGACAACTTCACACCGCAGAAACAGAAAAATATGCTCATGTAACATTCTTTTTTAATGGCGGCAAAGAGGATTTAGTAGAAAATGAGACTAGAGTATTAATCCCAAGTCCAAAGGTTAAAACCTATGATGAACAGCCAGCTATGAGCGCATACGAAGTAACCGATGCAGTAATCAAAGGTATGAAAAATGGAACTGAATTTATAGTAGTAAATTATGCAAATGGTGATATGGTCGGTCACACTGGAAACTACGGCGCAGTTATAAAAGCAGTTGAAGCAGTAGATGAATGCTTAGGCAAAGTGATTACAAAAGCTAAAGAATATGGATACTCATATATGCAAATTAGCGACCATGGTAACTGTGAAGCTATGCAAAGCAGTGATGGCGAACTACTAACTAATCATACAACATTTGATGTATTTAACTATGTAGTAGCTGATGGTATAAACTCAATAGAATATGGCGGGCTAAGCAATGTAGCTCCAACAATACTAAAACTTATGGATTTAGAAATTCCAGAAGTTATGGATAAACCACTATTTTAAAGGATAATTAAAATGAAATTTAGCGGAAAAAATGTTTTAGTTACTGGCGGAAGCCGTGGAATTGGTGCTGAAATTTGTAAAGTTTTAGCTAGTTTTGGACTTAAAGTTTGGATAAATTACAGATCAAATCCTAAGCTTGCAGATGATCTAAAAGCTCAAATAGAAGCAGATGGTGGAAATGCTGCTGTAGTTAAATTTGATGCAACAAATGAAGATGATTTTATAGCTGCTATAAATCTAATCATTCAAAGCGATGGTGAATTAAGCTATCTAGTAAATAACGCTGGTATCACCAATGATAAACTAGCTTTAAGAATGAGTGTAGATGACTTTAATAGCGTTATTGATGCAAATTTAAAAAGCGCATTTATTGGTTGTAAAGAGGCGCTTAAAGTAATGAGCAAAAAACGCTTTGGCTCAGTTGTCAATGTAGCCTCAATAGTTGGCGAAATGGGAAATGCAGGCCAGACAAACTACTCTGCAAGCAAAGGTGGTATGATTGCAATGAGTAAAAGTTTTGCCAAAGAAGGTGCTAGTAGAAATGTACGCTTTAATAGCGTAACTCCTGGCTTTATAGCTACAGATATGACCGATGCTCTAAGCGATGAAATTAAAGCAAACTACTCAGCAAATATTCCATTAAAAAGATTTGGAGAAGCTAAAGAAGTAGCCACAGCAATAGCATTCTTGCTAAGCGATTATGCAAGCTACATCACAGGCGATACCCTTAAAATCAACGGCGGCCTATATATGTAGAAAACTTTAAGCCAAATTATAGTAAGATTACACTCATTTTTATTTTAGGAGAAAATTATGGCAATATTTGACGAAGTTAGAGATGTTGTTGTAGAACAACTAAGTGTTGCAGCTGACGCAGTAAAAATGGAGTCAAAAATAATTGAAGATCTAGGTGCTGATTCACTAGATGTTGTTGAGCTTGTTATGGCTTTAGAAGAAAAATTTGATGTAGAAATCCCAGATAGCGAAGCTGAAAAATTAATTAGCATTGCTGATGTTGTAAATTATGTTGAAGGTTTAAAAAAATAATTAACCATAATGGTTGAAATTTAAATTTTAGGAGAAGTAGCATTGAAAAGAGTGGTAGTAACTGGTTTAGGCATGATAAATGCGCTAGGTCTTGATAAAGATATATCTTTTAAAAATATTTGCGATGGCAAAACAGGAGTAAAAAAGATAACTCTATTTGATGCTACTGATTTTCCTGTACAAATAGCAGCTCAAATAGATGATTTTGATCCAGCTACTGTAATGGAAGCAAAAGAGATAAAAAAGGCAGATAGATTTATTCATTTAGGCTTAAAAGCTGCTAATGATGCAATGATAGATGCAAATTTTGGAGAATTTGACCCAAATGAATTTGGTGTTAGCTCAGCAGCTGGTATCGGTGGCTTGCCTAATATAGAGAAAAACTCTAATATATGCCTAGAAAAAGGCCCTAGAAAAATATCTCCATTTTTCATTCCTTCTGCACTTGTAAATATGCTAGGCGGATTAGTAAGTATAGCTCATAATCTAAAAGGTCCAAACTTATCAAGCGTAACAGCCTGCGCTGCATCTACTCATGCCATATGCGAAGCAGCCAAAAGCATTATGATAGGCGAAACCAAAGCTATGCTAGTAATCGGCGCTGAATCAGCAATCTGTCCTGTAGGTATTGGTGGATTTGCTGCGATGAAAGCACTATCTACAAGAAACGACGATCCAGCAGCTGCATCAAGACCATTTGATGCAAATAGAGATGGCTTTGTAATGGGTGAAGGTGCTGGCGCACTAGTTCTAGAAGAGTATGAGAGCGCAGTGGCTAGAGGGGCGAAAATTTATGCTGAAATAGCAGGATTTGGCGAAAGCGGTGATGCGCATCACATCACAAGTCCTAGTCAAGATGGCCCACAAAGAGCAATGAGTAAAGCATTAGCGATGGCAGGCAATATCAAGATTGATTACATCAATGCTCATGGTACATCAACATCAGCAAACGATGCTAATGAAACTGCGGCCATAAAAGCAGTATTTGGAGATAACATTCCAGCAATCAGCTCTACAAAAGGTCAAACAGGTCACTGTCTTGGTGCAGCTGGCGCTATTGAAGCCGTTATTTCTATTATGGCAATGAATCAAGGCATTATTCCTCCAACAATTAACCAAACAGATAGAGCACCTGAGTGCGATCTAGATTATACTCCAAATAGCGCTAGAAATTGCGAATTAAATGCTGTAATGAGTAACTCATTTGGTTTTGGCGGTACAAATGGTTCAGTAATTTTTAAAAGGCTAAAATAATGGCTAGCTATCTTGATTTTGAAAAAGGTATTCAACAGATTGATGAAGATATCGCCAATGCTAAAATTAAAGGCGATGAGCATGCTATTGAGATCCTAAGCAAAAATTTAGAAAAAGAGATAGCAAAGACATATAAAAATCTAAATGAATTTCAACGACTAAATCTAGCTAGACATCCAGATCGCCCTTATGCGCTTGATTATATTAGAGCATTACTAACTGATAGTTATGAAATTCATGGAGATAGAGCTTATGCAGATGATCCATCTATTGTCTGCTATAGTGGCTATATAGGCAATAAAAGGGTTATAGTAATTGCGGAACAAAAAGGCCGTGGAACAAAATATAAAATTATGAGAAACTTTGGTATGCCTCATCCTGAAGGATATAGAAAAGCCTTGCGTGTTGCTAGATTAGCTGAGAAATTTGAAATTCCAGTTATATTCTTTATCGATACTCCAGGCGCATATCCAGGAGTAGGCGCTGAAGAACGTGGCCAAAGCGAAGCAATCGCTAGAAATCTATTTGAGCTTAGTGAGCTTAAGACTCGTACTATTGCTATAGTTATTGGCGAAGGTGGTAGTGGAGGTGCTTTAGCCATTGGTGTGGCCGATAGGCTTGCGATGATGAGAAATTCAGTATTTTCTGTTATTTCACCAGAAGGTTGTGCAGCAATTTTATGGAATGATCCTAGTAAAAGCGAAGCTGCTACAAAAGCTATGAAAATAACGGCTGATGACCTAAAAGAGCTAAATTTAATCGATGATGTTATCGATGAACCAGTTATGGGAGCACATAGAGATAGAGATGGTGCTATAGCTGCTGTTGGTGAGTATATCAGAACTCAGCTAGAAGAGCTTGAGAGATTATCAATTGATGAAGTAGTAAGTGCTAGAATGGAAAAAATACTCTCTGTTGGAGCTTATGAATAGTTTTAAACTTAGCCTAGTTTAATATAAATATGGCTAAATTATTTTTACTAGCAATTTATTTTTTTAATTTTTATCTATTATCTTAAACTATGCAAATTTAATCAAATAATTATTCTACTACACCCATATCAATTATCTCTTGAACACCATCTAAAGTTCTATTAATGGCACATTTAAAATCGTAGATATTTGAAGTAGATGAGCAATATTAAAATGGGCTCCTTTTAGACTAATCTCAGCAAAACTTACTACACTTACAGATTTATATCC
>NZ_JAGCNF010000033.1 GCF_017646085.1 Campylobacter sp.
TGAAAACCCACACCGCCTAAACTGCACTAGGGCTGAGTTTATGCAAAGCTATAAAGAGCCAAAAATCATTCACTATGGTGAAAAACCATGGAGATTTTTACAAAGCTATACAGATAGCCAAAATAAAAATATAAATGATATCTGGTGGGACTTTGCCCTAAATACTCCATATTTTAAAGATGAGCTTTTAGCGATGAAAAAAGATATAAAAGAGTATAAGCTATTTGCTGCTTTAGGTGCTGAGATTTTGCGAGTGAGTGAGGGAATTTTTGGCTATTTTGCTATTAAAAATCTAATACATAATCCACAAAATGATTCAAATTTAAATAGCGATAATATCTCTAGTGAACTTTTTGGCCTATGTTGTATTTTAGGTGAGATGATAATATATGCTAGAAAACATAAAAAAGGCGCCCTAAGTGTCTTACTAAAAGTCTATAAGATGAAAAACACATTTAAAAAATATAACACAAAGCTATTTATTTAATTTTTAGAGCTGGCTAGATGCTTTAGCATATTTTTTGCTTTTATAGCCAGCTCATTAAAACAAAGCGCTAGTAATAATTAATAAACTTAATATATAAATTTACCATGTCACTGTCTTATCTGAACCAGCTTTGTTTATTGTCTTTTCATCCTCCCAATAAACAAACCCTGAATTTAGATCTGTAAGACCAAGTAAAAATAGATATTCAACCTTTACATTGCCATTACTTAGCTTAATATTATCTTGACGGATTTTGCCAAAAAGTGAAAAATCTGGCGCTATTAGTGTCCCCTTTTTAGCAATTGTATTTTGATTAAACTCATCATTTTCTCTAAGTTCTCGCACATCTTCACTCATAGAATCTAGCGCTCCGCCTGAAGCAACAGCTGAAGTTAGTACAAATTTACCCGATTTTCTCATTGCTTGAGTAATTTTACGAGTAAGCTTTTGCGTATCTAGTCTAAGCGCTGTATCATTTACTATTCGCCCCATTGCTACGACTTTGCGAAGCTTTTGATTTTCAAATACTGGGTCACTTAATAAACTATTTATCATAGCCTCAGCTGCTATTTCAAAATCTTCATTGCTTAATCCCAATGTAGCTGTTGGGCCTTGATTTATTATGCCGCTATTATCAGTATAAAATGGCTGATTGGTGCAACCATTAAAGAATAAGGCTCCAGCTACTACGCTAATTAATGCAATTTTTTTCATCCTATAATCCTTTTGTTGTTAGATAAATTTTAAAGCTTTTAGCCCTTTTATCTTGGGCTAATTTACTAATTGATATTTGACGATGTGGCAACAGTCGCACAACCTTATAACTCTCATCAATTGCATTTTTAAGCTCAAAACCCTGCTCATCAAGCCATACTACTTTATAAGCCACATCTAATTCTTCATCACTTTTTAGTATAATCTCAAATTCAAGCAAATCATTAATATTAAATCTATGCTTAATACTTTGAACTATATCTGTATCAATAGATTCAAGACTAACTAAATTTGAATCATATCCTAAATTTTCTAGCACAATCTCCTTTTTACTAGCACATCCGATAAAAAACACCACGCAAAATATAAATATCGCTATTTTTCTCATTTTCACCTCTGTATTATAATTGTAGTTATTGGCCCATCTTTAGCTGCTGAGCGTAACCATATTAGGGCATCTTTACTCTTATCTAGCTCGCCTTTGACTAGTATTTTACCACTATTATCCTTTATCTCAAATTTGCCATTATTATCTACCATTGCGATATTTGCACTCTTTGGCAAGGTTTGCCACGCTCTAGTATCTGCTTTATTTGTAGCTGATATTAATAAAGCAGCTAGCAAGGAAGCATTACCACCAACTTTATCAGCCATTACTGCAGTGGCTGTAGATTTGAGCGCCATTGATAGTATGGATTTTGTAATAATAAAAGGAAGTTCTATTTTAAATTCAGTTGCAAAAATATTATCAAAATCGCTTACTTCAGTAGTATTTATCCCATTTATATTGATATTTTTATAGCTATAATCACGCTTTTTTAGCCTTGGCAAGGATAGATTTAGAGTTGCTACGCCGCCATTTAACAGATATGGAATATTTAAAGAAAACTCATCTTTTATAGTTCCTAGTCCATCTTCATAAGCTAAGAATATATAACGCTTTTTATCATTTTTGATTTGATTTGCTCGATTTTGCAAAATTTGATTAATCCTAGCAAATTGCTTATTTTTAGGATTGGCGATGTAGATTTTAGCAAAAGTATCAGCTGAGTTTTTATAATCCTTATCCAAATAATAAAATACCGCTGCAATATAAGTCGCATATGGATTGGTAAAAACTTCGCTAGTTTTAAATTCATTTAAAAGATGAGAATATTCATCATATACTATCTTGCTATTTTGTAAATTTTGTTTGTAATATGGATCATTTTTACGATTTTTCTCTAGCTCCTCTTTGGCTGCTGCAATCTGAGCAGCAAAGTAGTCTTTAGCTCTATCTTGGCGGATTAAAGCACGATTAAACTCAACTCTAGCATTTGCAAAATCCCCTAAACTCATAAAATTTAGCCCTTTATAAACATTTACCATAATCCGCTCATATAGATTACCATCATAATCTGCAAAACTTTCATTTAATAATATCCCAGCCGTTAGCCTAAGCGCCTTAGTAGCTATGTTTTCTAAATCCACATCATATTTATAGCTCTCCTCAGCCAGATCTAAAAGCTCATTACTAAGCGTAAAATCTTGACAAATTCTAGCAATTGAGGCTGAATTTATAGCTGTATAAATTGTATCATATGATTTTGCAATCTCAAGCTGAGATTTTAAATAATCACCACAATCAGCTTGAATAAATTTATTAGAATACTGGGTAGGTTTTATCGCAATAGAAAATGGCGTAGCACAACCGCTAAAAATAATCACCAAAATTATGCTAAAAATGGTAAATTTGCCTACGCTCATTAAGTGCCTTTTATAGCCAAATTTATATATTACAAACTTAGCCCTAATGAATTTAAATCAATCCGATTTAATAATCCAAAAATCTTTGAAATATCAATATCAAAGCCCAAAATCTTTGCTCCTAAAAGTCCATCAACTGCTAAAATAGCTGGTAAAACTAGAGCCATCTCAACTGTTGAGCCAGTCTTTACTGCTATTTTCTTAGGCAAAATTCGAGCCACAAAACGCTTTTTAAATGGATAAAAATATCCTTGTATCCCACTAGGTGTTAGCATATCCCCGACATGATGCATAATCATTCCAAATCCGCGCGCCCCCCATGCAATCTGCCCAAAAATCGCCCACGCTACAAAAAGAAGAATTGGAATAAATAAAAAGTGCGTTGGTCCACGATGCTTAAAAAATGTCGCAGTAATCTGCGAAATTAGTGGAAATTTGCGTGAAATAAAGCTTCTAGGCTCATCAATATCAGGCAAAACAGAACCAAATAAAATCAACCCTACCACATAAGCAGTTTGTGTTTTATCCAAATTTGCCACACCGTTTAAATCTACTGCTCCCACAAAGCCCATCGCTCCAAGGGCTCCAATTGCTAAATGCGTTCTAAATGTCAAAACTCTCTCCAATCCACAAGCCCAAAACTGCTGCAAATAGCACGCCAAGGCTAAAAATAAAAGCAAATTTAAAATAATCTAAAAGGGATATTCTCACCCCTCGAAATTTAAGGCTTGCAAGCCATAAAAGCGTAGCTAGCGAACCAATTGGCGTAAGCTTTGAGCCAATATTGCACCCTAGTAAATGAGCATAAATCAGCCCCGTATCGGCGCCAAAGTCCCTAAGCGCAAGATCTCCTAGCATCACCATTGGCAAGTTATTAATTAATGCTGAGCCAATACTTGAACCAAGTGCAACGCTAAGAAGAGAACTAAATCTATCAAGCCCAGCAAGTATCTGGATATTTTGACGTAAAAACTCCAAAATCCCAGCCATTCCAACGCCATAAACCATAACAAAAAGCCCCACGCTAAAGACTACTACGCCAAAAGGTGCACGCTTAAAAAGCACAAATTTACCACTATCTTGCATCATTATAGTAATTAGTGCAACCAGCAAGATAAATAGACTAATTGGCAACTCCATCTCTTCAAAAATCATACTACCAACAGGCAATAAAATCAGCAAGAATAGACACGCCAAAAATCTCCCAGACCCAATCCTTCTAGCTGGCAGCTTAAACTCTAACACAGCAGGAAGTCGCCTAGCTAGCGCCCACCAAAATAACCCACACGCAGCAATAAAAGCAAAAATTTGGGCTAAAACCATCGCCTCAAATACTCTTTAAATGAGAGATTAAAAAGATTTGCAGTTATGATATTGGTTAAATTTGAGATAATCAAAGCATTTGAGCCAAAATCACTTAAAAAACCAAAAAATAATAAAAATGCCACTAAGGGTGTGGTTATACTTAGCTCATCTTTAGTATTAGAAAATAGTGCAAAAACTAAAGGGGTTAGCACTAAAATCGCCCCATCATTTGCTAAAAATGTAGCTACAAATAGCCCAAGTCCCATCATAAGAGCAAAAAATTTAAGCGTTCCAATACTATAAATTCCACCACTACCCCTAGCAAATTGCCCAATAATTCTCCCAGCCAAAGCGTCAAAAAATCCCATCTGCTCAAACGCCATAGCAATTATAATTAGCCCCACTAGCACCAAAGTAGAATCCCATACCATTGCTAATACGCCAAAGGCAGATGATATGCTCACCACGCCAAATATCATAGCCGCTATCGCACCTGCAACCGCACTAGCCCACACTGGAAGCCCAAACGGTCTAGTATAAATTAGCGCCATTGAAATAGCAAAAATCGCAAACGCCACTCTATTTACTTGCTTTCATATCAATCACATATCTAAACTGCCCCGAGCCGTTTGTTAGCTTTTCATACGCCTCATCAATCTGATTTGGAGTAATGAGTATAGTTTCTGGATAAATCTCATTTTCAAGCGAAAAATCCAACATCTCTTGGGTCTCTTTAATTCCTCCAATTAATGAACCATAAATTTTCTTACCAGCCTTATGTACTAGATCAATTATACTCACACTTGGTGCTTCTTTATAAGGTGGCAGCCCTACAATGGCTAACTCTCCGCCAAATTTAAGCAGATCAACATATGCCATAACATCATATGATGTTGGAATTGTCGAGATAATCAGATCAAATCTTTCATTAACGATATTTTTATCTGTATTTGTATAAAAACTAGTAGCACCGAGAGCTAAAGCATCGGCCTTTTTATTCTCATTTCTAGCAAATACGCTAACTTGTGCGCCCATTTTGACTGCGTATTTTAGCGCCATCATTCCAAGTCCTCCAAAACCAGCTACACCAACCTTATCGCCGGCTTTAATTTTAGAAAACTTAAGCGGTGAATATGTGGTAATTCCTGCACAAAGCAGCGGAGCTACTTTGTCTAATGGGGCGTTTGCTCGAACTTTAATAGCAAAATTTTGACTTACTACAATGTTGCTTGAGTATCCACCAAACGTTATCTTGCCACCATGGAAAAAATCAGGGCAATTATAGGTATAAACTGTTTTTCCTTGCTGACAAAACTGCTCTTGACTAGCCTTGCACGCCTCGCACTCACCACAACTATTTACCATGCAGCCAACTCCGGCATAATCACCAATTTTAAATTTAGTTACATTTTTACCTACAGCAATGACTTGACCTGCAATCTCATGACCTGGAATACATGGATAGCTCGTACCACCCCATTCATCTTTGGCCGTGTGAATATCGCTATGGCAAATTCCTGAATATAGAATTTCAATTAATATATCATTATCTCCTACACTATGACGGGTAAATTCAATTGGAGTGAATTTAGAATCCTTAGATAGCATCGCATAGCCAGTGGCTGGAATTGTGAAAATATTGTTCATTTTATAACCTTTTTTGAATTTTATACAATTTAATTTTATTTAAATTTAGGTAATTTTATCTAAGTTTAGTAAAAATTAGGATGATTTAAATCAAATTTATACTTTAAATCGTTATTGCAAATTTTTAATAAATTTGAGAAATTTATTAAATTTAGATTAGATATTGTAGTTTTATGACTTGGGTATTTTATAATTTTTATAGCGAAATTTAGATTTGGCAAGATATTAACATATTATGGAGGTGTAATTGGGTTGGGGTATTATAGTTTTATAAATCTCTAAAAACTAATATCAGCCTAAAAATTGGCCCATTTACGAGCCAATTTAATAGTGCAAATTTACTCTAGAACTTATATTGTACCCCCAGATATGCGCCAGTATCAAGCTGCTTTATCTTTAATGGTTCGCTTTTAATAGTATATCGCTGACCACCATGGTTAAAGCTTATATTAATATTGCGATCCTTATAAATAGTATGCATAATTTTACCACCAAATTCAATGCTCCAGCTACCAATCTCATAGCTTAGCCCAAGCTTTGCGCCATAGCTAAAGCCATCTAACACGCTTGGAATAGCTGGCGAGACATCGCCAATTATGCTATTTCTTACATCAAGCCGTCCAAGCGAGTAACCAGCAAACGCTCCAGCCACAGCCCTAGTATCTCTAGCAATCAGCGGCGCATACTCATATCCTAATAAAAATCTATGGCTTGCAAATTCATACTTTTCAGTTGCTGTGCCAATTGGCGTACCATCAAATTCGATTGTATAATCGTGGCTTCTTTTTGTTTTATTAGCATATTCATAAGCTATATAGGTTCTGTGCTCTGGAGTAAATGCGTATCCAAATTTAGGAGAAATTATAGTGTTATTTTTAGAAATTATACTAACACCCTCTTCTTTTACCTTAGCGTGATTTAATCCGCCTTCAAGTCCAATAAAATACTCACCAGCATTTGCAACACCAAAGCCAAGCGACAAAACAAATACAGATTTTAAAATTTTAATATTCATATTTCTTCCTTTTATAATATTAATTAATTAATAAAATAATTCTAGCATAATTAGCATTGAAAAATGATTTACTTTGATTAAATTTAGTTTTTTGACCTCTTTTGTTCTGCCTTGATCTTTTTAATCTCCTCATAAAGCTTAAAAAATCCGCCTATATACCAGTTTTTACTAGCATTTATAAGTGCTAATCCTAAGCGATATGGTGCGCTTTGCTTCTCTTTTAATGCCTCTTTATAATCCTCGTAATACTCCATTGGCGGAACTTTTAGCCATGGCTTAGTCTTGATAATCTTTAGATATTCTCTTTGTCTGGCTCTATGCTTCCACGCAATACCAAGCAAAATAAAAGGCAATTTAAATTTACCCAGTAATGTAGTGTGATTCTCTATCATTGCATAGCCAAGCTTATAGGCTAAATGATATCTAATACGCTCAATGCCGTAATTTGCCCTGCATATAAATCCGCCCTTATACTCGCTGCCGCCACATTCTAGCCAACGTTGATAATATTTACTCCAAATTCTACCCCAAAATTGATAGACTAACTCATTATTCCAAAATCTTCCATCTTTGCCCCAAGCATGAATAATAGGATAGCCAATACTCTTGCGCCAATATGTGCTACCAGTATATTCATACCCTAGCTCTTTGGTTTTAAATTTAGCGCCTAAAATTAACAAGCTTAAAACACCTTGGTCGTTTATGCCATGATGCGCACTTAGACGATAAATTTGCTCATAACACTCCTGTGGGTTTGGCAAATTATCATAATAAACAACAATCCCACTCCTATAAACCCTAGCATTTTTAAACTCACCTTCATAGCCTTTTAGCGTTGGATTTAGCAAGCTTTTGCCTCGGTGCGCTGCAAAACAATACCCCTTAAGCTCAAAAAGTTCACCAATCCCTCTAAGTAGCATAATATCAAAATCAAGATATATAATACGCTCACACTCATCAAGCAACAAAAGCGGCTCAAACATCCCATAAGCCATATGTGTCCAGCGTGAAAAAAATGGAGAATTTAAGATATTTTTACACTCACCATAAGCTTTTATTTTGCTTATAAAATCCTCTTTAGTAAAGCTAATAAATTTAACCTCAACCCCACTAGCAACTCTATTTAACGCTTCTATCTCGCTGGTGCTAAATCCATCATGAACGATATAAAAAATATCTACTTCTGCGCTCATTACATCAGTAATATTAGCAATCATCGCCCCAAGAGTAAAGGCAGAATTCCTAGTAGCTGCTAGGAGAATTCCATTTTTATATGGCTTTTTATGCACACTAATATCTATGCTCATCGATAATAGCACGAACTAATCTAACAATACCAAACACCAAAGATAAAATCACAAAAATCGTAATAATATTATAAATTTTATCTGGATAGGCTGCGCTTTGTGGCTTATATGGGCTTTGGATTACTACTAACTGCTTGGCTTTTCTACCAATTTCTATTCTAGTGGTTTCAACTGCTGTAATGGCAGTCTTATAAACATCTTCAGCAAAACTTAAATTTAGATATAGTGCCTCAAACTGCGCTACGATATCATTTAAACGATCTTTAGAAGCATTAGATGCGACTTTGCGTCTTTCTTTTTCTAGTTGTTCTTTGTGTGCTTTTAATTCAGCTTTTAACGCTATAATCTCGGGAGCATTTTCATTTAAATAGCTTCTCATAGCATTTAGCTCGGTCTCTTTTTTAGAAATTTGCAACTCAATATCAGTGATAAATCCAGCTTTTGTCTGCACTAGACTCTGCGGATCAAAGATTCCATACTGATTTTGAAATGCTAAAAGCTCATTTTTGGCCTCTTTATACTTTTGTTTAGCATTTTCTAACTCACCTTGGGCAAAACTTAATTGCTCTCTAGCAATATTTCGTGAAATTTCATTAATAAATCTCTCGCTCTCTTCTAAAATAGCTACTGAAATACTTTGAGCATCTTCAGGGCTAAAGCCTTCTACTGCAACATTTAAAAGCCCTGTAGTATCATCAAAAAGAGTATGAATTCGGTTTCTATAATAGCTTAAATAACTCTCTTTGCTATCAAATGAATAAAGGCGAAAAAATAGATCTAGCTTTTGCTTTTCATAAAGCCCTCTTAAATTTATCTTTTCATCAAGTTTTTGGAGCATATCAAGAGATTTTATATACTCTTGCAAATGTCTAACATCCTCAGTTGAGCTTGATGGAATCCCTATTAAACTCTCAATACCGCTAAGGGCAACTGGTGAGTTGCCATCTGTAGATTTAACTGAGAGAGATACTTCGCTTACATATCTATCAGCTGCAATAAATGTATAATAAAATATTACCGCAACCATTATATATATTACAGTTTTAAAACTATCAAGCCTATTTAGGCGCTCTTTGTGTTTTTTTATATCCTTAATAGATCTTAAAATCATAGCTCTTTTATTCAATTGCATATCCTTTTATACATCTCAATTCCTTCATCTACATCATCATAAACTGTGGTCATTCCGCTATTTACTAAGATTACCTTATCGCACCACTGCTTTATCTCAGCCATATTGTGCGATACCATTATAACTTTAGAATTGCTCAGTTTTTCTTTATATATAGCATCACTTTTTTTCTTAAATTTAGCATCACCCACGGCTCCAGCCTCATCTATTAAATAATAGTCAAAATCAAATGCCATACTAAGCCCAAATCCTATGCGTGAGCGCATACCAGATGAATAAGTATTCATTGGCTCATCAAAATATTTACCAATTTCAGCGAATTCTTCGATATATCGCACCTTCTCTTCTAATGCTTCACCTTTATATCCATAAACCCTAGCAACA
>NZ_JAGCNF010000034.1 GCF_017646085.1 Campylobacter sp.
TTAACATTAAATGCTAAGAGATATATTAATCGTATTGAGGAGTTAACTGGAGTTAGAGTCAGTATCGTCTCAACAAGTCCTGAAAGGAGTGATACAATACTAAGATGAGTAATCAATTTACCCAAATAGTCAAAGTCAAAGAAGAGGAGTTAAATAAGCTTGAAATGAGTCTAGCACGAGCCAAGGCTACATTTCGTGAGCTTACTCGCTCTATAGATGCAATCAATGCTGAGCTTAATATGAGCAAATTTCCCAAAAGAGGCTCATCAATGAAAATTCAAGCAACAATCGAGCAGCAAAAGCTTTTAAGAATGCAAAAAGATAAGATTAAAGAGAAGATTTTGCTTACTCAAAAAGAGATTGTGCATTTTGAATTTCAGTATAAAAAAGCCTATATTGAACTTGAAAAATTTAAATATATGGAGAAAGAAGAGACTCAAAAAGAGTTAAAAAATCTTAGAAAAAGAGAGGCTAAAAATCTAGATGATATGGGAACTATGAGGCACTCATTTTTAAATAAGGATAGGTATTGAAATTTATATATTTTATTATATTTTTGGCTAGTTTTTTATATGCTACAAGTGAGAATAATGATGAGATTTTAGCCGATAGAGAGGCAAAGATTGCTAAAAATTTAGAATTAATAGATAGCTCACGCCAAGAGTTAGAAGCTTATAGAGCTGCGACAAATACGCTATTTAATCAACGTGAAGAGCAGATTATAGCCAAAGAAAGAGATCTAAATAAAACCTTAGCGCAGATTTCTCAAAAAGAAGAAAATATTAAAAAAATGCTTGAGAAGAATGAGAAAATTTTATCTGAGATCAAGAGCATTACAAATGATAAAGTCCTAGCCGTTTATGCTAAGATGAAAGACGGAGCTGCAGCTACTATAATTGCTCAGCTTCCACGTGATGAGGCAGCAAAGGTTTTACATGCGCTAGATCCAAAGAAGATATCGACAATATTTGCTAAGATGGATCCACAAATCGCAGCTGAGCTAACTCAAATTTTAAAAAATGATAAACTTTTTAAAGAGGTAAAATTTGATTAGATAAATTTAATTTTATCTTACTATCTTTTAGCTGATTTTATATATTTTTTTGATAAAATTAGCCAAAATTTTATAAAGGCTGTTTGAATGCGTATTAAACTTCCACATGCTCCATATATAGCAAGAAAGATTACAACCGATCTCCTAGGCTCTGGTTTTGTTAAATTCAAAAGCGGTACAGAGCCTATAACCGCCGTTGCTCAAGAGATTCTTTGTATTGATATAAATAAAGAAAGAGCCCTAGAAGAGCGTGTAAAAGAGCTTTTGGAACAAAATGAGAATGAGATCGACTTTATGCAAATTGATCGCAAGAATATGTTTTGGCTCATTAAGAAAAAATTAGCCAAAGAGTTTGGAGTAATGCTCTCATATGATGACCGTTATAGTAGTCTATCGCATGAGATTTTACAAAGATTATGGAGAGAAAATTTAATCGATTATAGCGTTTCAGAAAATAGGGTTAAAAATCTAATCTATGGCGCAATAGAGAGCTATTTAAAACAGTATGAAGCTATCGAAGATAGCGTAGCAGATAGATTAGAAAACTATAAGAAAAAGCTAATACCAGGCACTGAGGAGTATGATTTGATATTTGAAAGACTCTATGAAGAAGAGCTTAGCAAAAGGGGAATGATATAATGAAGGCATATATTTATTTAGAAAATGGTGTTTATTTAGAAGCTAAGGCTTTTGGCAAGGGTGGAAGTGCTTTTGGCGAGCTTGTGTTTAATACATCTTTGACTGGATATGAGGAGATTATCACAGATCCTAGTTATGCTGGACAGTTTATTGTCTTTACAATGCCTGAGATTGGGATTGTAGGTATAAATGATGATGATGCAGAAAGTAGCAAAATACATGCAAGCGGTGTATTTATGCGTAATTTTAATGCTAATCCAAGTAATTTTAGATCAACACAAAGTATTGAAAAGTTTTTTTATGACCAAGGTAAATTTGGTGTATATGATATAGATACAAGATATTTAACTAAGATGCTAAGAGATAGTGGAAATTTAAGAGTATATGTCTCAACTGAAATTAGTGATAAGAATGAGCTTAAGAAAGCTTTAGAAAGTAGTGCTAGAATTGATGAGATAAATTATGTAAGTATTGTAAGCACAAAAGAGTCATATATCCATAGCAGTTCAAGATGGGATCATAAAAATCAGGCTTATGGTAGCGTAAATTCAATTGGTAAAAAAGTTGCCGTTATTGATTATGGTGTTAAAAGAAATATATTAAATGAGCTTTGTAGTGTTGGTCTTGAACTTGAAGTATATCCACATGATGTACAAGGTGAAGTTTTAATTGACAAATTTAATAAAGGTCAAATTCATGGAGTATTCTTAAGCAATGGCCCAGGTGAGCCTAGAATGCTAGTTAATGAGATTGCTCAGATTAAAAAACTAATAGCAGCTAATATTCCGATGTTTGGTATCTGTCTTGGCCATCAGTTACTTTCAAATGCTTATGGTTATGAGACTTATAAGCTTAAATTTGGTCAGCATGGAGCTAATCATCCAGTTCAAAATTTAGAGACAAAAAGCATAGAGATTACAGCGCAAAATCATAATTATAATGTTCCAGAGAATATCTGCGAAGTAGCTACAATCACCCATAGAAATCTTTTTGATAACACTATTGAAGGGGTATGTTATAATGGTGGAAAGGTATTTTCGGTTCAGCACCACCCAGAAGCAAGCAGCGGCCCAAATGAGAGCAAATATATATTTAAGAAATTTATAGAAATTCTATAATGGAGCTGACTACCATCCTTGCTACTATTACACTTGCGGTTGGTTTTAGCCTTTCACACTGCATTGGTATGTGTGGCGGGTTTGTAGTAGCTTGTGCTGTAAAGCTTAGTCAAAAAGATAGAACAACTAGACTAATTTTATCTTTAGGTTATCATCTTAGTAGGGTTTTGGCTTATGTGATTTTGGGTCTTTTGTTTGGACTTTTTGGCTCAGCAGTTATCTTTAGCGGCGTTAGCAAGGGTTTACTTATATTTTTTGCTGGAGTAGTTTTAATCATTTTAGCTTTTGGCATTTTTAAAAGAGGTAAACTCCTTTCTTGTATCGAAAATCAAAAATTAAGCTCATTGATTATACCGTTACTTGGTAAATTTAGACAAAAAAATAGTACTATCTCATTTTTAATCTTAGGATTTTTAAATGGACTTTTACCTTGTGGGGTTGTATATTATTTTTTAGCTATCTCTCTTGGAAGTGGGTCGCTAGTAAATGGGGCGATTATTATGGCTATTTTTGGTCTTAGTACAATTCCAGTAATGATGGGATCGGGATGGATTTTGTCAACTTTGAGTACTAAATTTAAAAATTATATAAATTTAGTTTCATTTTTGATTATGCTTGGGTATGGAATTTACCTTTTATATTTGGGATTTATGGTGTTAAAATGAAATTACGACAATATCAAAGAGCCATTGATGAGAGTAATATCGTATCAAAAACTGATATAAATGGGATTATAACTTTTGTTAATGATGAGTTTTGTAAAATTAGTGGCTATTTAAGAGATGAGTTAATCGGACAATCACATAATATCGTTCGTCATCCAGATGTGCCAACTGAGTATTTTAAACGTCTTTGGGAGACGATTTTAAATAAAAAAATTCACAAAGGATTGATTAAAAATAGAACCAAAGATGGCAAAGCTATTTATCTAAATACTACGATTATCCCGATTTTAGATGATAATAATGAAATTGAGGAATTTGTGGCGATTCGTTATGACATTACTGAGATGATTGAGTTAAATGAAAGGCTTATGAGGGCGCAAAATGATTTGCGTGATCTAAATTCGCTTCTATGGCAAAAAGTTTCAGGTAAGACTAAAAAATTAGTTGAACTAAATAGAGAACTAGAGGAGCGTGTAGCAATTGAGGTGGCTAAAAATGAAGAAAAAAGTAAGTTAATGTTTCAGCAAAGCCGTCTAGCTAATATGGGTGAAATGCTAGCTAATATTTCACATCAGTGGCGTCAACCTTTAAATGAGTTAAGTATAAATTTGTATAAACTCAAACAAAGCACTAAAGAGCCAAGCTTACAATTTATTGAGATTTATGAGCATTCAAAGGCTGTGATTAAAGGAATGAGTAGTATTATTGATAACTTTAGAAATTTTTTTACTAATAATGGTGATGATGAAAAATTTTCTCTTAAAGATGCTGCTCAAGATGCGATTTTGATGTTAGAGAATACTTTTAAAAATGCATCTATCAAACTAAAGATAGATATAGATGATAATATCTATATAGTAGGGCGTCAAAATGAGATGGCTCAGATATTTATAAATCTATTTTCAAATTCAAAAGATGCTTTTTTTCAGCATAATATAGAAGATAAGAGAGTAAATGTAAGAGCATATATTCAAAATGATACAAATAAACAGATCAAATATGCTATAATCACGATTTCTGATAATGCTGGTGGAATAGAGGAGAGTGTGAGTGATAAGTTATTTGATCCATATTTTACTACTAAGCATCCAAGTGTAGGAACAGGTTTGGGGTTATATATTGTTAGGAGAATTGTGAGCAAATTACAAGGTCAAATTAGTGTAAGCAACCTTGAAAATGGCGCTTGCTTTGAAATTAAAATACCATTAAACGGAGAGAATGATGAATGATATACTAAAAAACCTAACTGTTTTGTTTGTCGAAGATGAGGAGAAAATAAGAACTTCAATGGCTAGTGTCATGGAAGATGTTTTTAAAAAGGTAATTGTAGCTGGAAATGGCGATGAAGGTTTGAAAAAATTTAAAAAATATAATCCATATTTGGTTATTACAGATATTACAATGCCTATAATGGATGGTTTAGAGATGGCTAAAGAGATTAAGTGCATATCTAGATTTACCCCTGTTATGGTGTTAAGTGCCTTTAGCGAAAAGGAGAGATTGCTAAGTGCGATTGATGTAGGAATTGATAAATATTTAATTAAACCAATTGATATCGAAGAGTTATTTGATGCTACTTGTCAGCTTGCTAAAGAGAAAATTGGTGTAGCATCTGAGATCGAGATTGGAAATGGATTTAAATTTAATAAAACCAAAAGAGTTCTAATAAATAGCGCTGGCGAGGAGATTGGGCTAACTAAAAAAGAGCTAGCATTTGTAGCGATTTTAGCTCAAAGGATTGATACGCTAGTCTTGCACGAAGAGATCAAACAAAGCGTCTGGACAGGAGAGAAGGTAAGCGATGCAGCTATTAGAACCTTTATAAAAAGAATTCGTGATAAAGTTGGAGCGAATTTAATTAAGAATATCCCAGGTCTTGGCTATAAAATCACTACCAAAGATGAGTAAATTTGTAAAATTACTCTAAAATTTTAAAATTATCGGAGTTGCTTTAAAGTATGGTAACTCCATACTTTTATACTCTCTTTAAAATCTTTTAAATTAATTTTTGATATTTTTTCATTATTTTAAGTTAATTTATATTTTATTTACCATATAATTAAAAGTATTTTTTTCAAAAAGATAACAAACTTTACAGGAGGACTTTTAATGCAGCCGAGTAATGCATTGAACTACGACTATACAGTCGCTAAGTACTTCATGTTTACCACTATTATTTTTGGTATAGTTGGTATGGGTATTGGTACTTTGATAGCCTTTCAAATGGCTTACCCAGACCTTAACTATCTAGCTGGTGAATATGGAACATTTAGCCGTCTTAGACCGCTTCACACAAATGGTGTGATTTACGGATTTATGTTGTCAGGTATTTTTGCTACCTGGTATTATATTGGACAAAGAGTGCTTAAAGTATCTATGAGCGAGTCTAAATTTTTAATGTTCATAGGTAAGCTTCACTTCTGGCTATATGTATTGGTTATAGCTTTAGCTGTTGTAACTCTTTTTGCTGGTGTTTCTACATCTAAAGAGTACGCAGAGCTTGAGTGGCCAATTGATATTATAGTTGTTGTTGTATGGGTTTTATGGGGTATTAGTATCTTTGGCTTAATTGGAATTCGCCGTGAAAAAACTCTATATATCTCATTATGGTATTACATTGCTACATTCCTTGGTGTGGCTATGCTATATCTATTTAACAATATGGAAGTTCCTACACGTCTAGTATCTGGTATGGGTAGTTGGATTCACTCTGTATCTATGTACGCTGGCACAAATGATGCTTTAGTACAATGGTGGTTTGGACACAATGCGGTTGCGTTTGTATTTACAGTTGCGATTATTGCTCAAATTTATTACTTCCTACCAAAAGAGAGTGGTCAGCCAATCTTTTCATATAAGCTATCACTATTCTCATTTTGGGGTTTAATGTTTGTATATCTTTGGGCTGGTGGTCACCACCTTATTTACTCTACTGTTCCAGATTGGATGCAGACTATGGGATCTATATTCTCTATAGTTCTTATTCTACCTAGTTGGGGTTCTGCTATTAATATGCTTTTGACAATGAGAGGCGAATGGGGACAATTAAGAGATAATCCGTTAATTAAATTTATGGTTTTAGCTTCTACATTCTATATGTTCTCTACACTAGAAGGCCCAATCCTTTCAATAAAATCAGTAAATGCTCTAGCGCACTTTACAGATTGGATTCCTGGACACGTTCATGATGGTACTTTAGGTTGGGTTGGCTTTATGACTATGGCTGCTTTATATCATATGACTCCACGTATCTTTAAGCGTGAACTATATAGTAAGTCTTTAATGGAAGCACAATTTTGGATTCAAACAACAGGTATTGTGCTATACTTTGCATCTATGTGGATCGCTGGTATCACACAAGGTATGATGTGGAGAGCTACAGATGAATATGGCAACCTTGCTTATTCATTTATAGATACAGTTACTGTTCTTGTTCCTTATTATTGGATTAGAGCTATCGGTGGTCTATTGTATCTAATCGGTTTCTTTATGTTTACTTACAACATTATAAAATCTATGTCATCAAGTAAGCCTATAGATCGTGAGCCAGTTAGTGCTTCACCAATGGCTGCGTAAGGAGGGATGTATGTTTAGTTGGTTAGAGAAAAATCCATTCTTTTTTGCGGTATTTGTATTTATATTTATAGCATATGCTGGTATTGTTGAAATTCTACCAGATTTTGCTGATCGTGCTAGACCTGTAGAGCATAAAAAACCATATACAGTATTGCAATTAGCTGGCCGTCATGTATATATAGCTGATAGTTGTAATGCATGTCACTCTCAGTTAATTCGCCCATTTAAATCTGAAACAGATAGATATGGTATGTATTCAGTAAGTGGTGAATTTGCCTATGATAGACCATTTTTATGGGGATCAAAAAGAACTGGTCCGGATCTAGCTAGAATTGGCAACTATAGAAGTGTTGATTGGCATGAAAATCATATGAAAGATCCAGTAAGTGTAGTTCCAGGATCTATTATGCCTGCTTATGCTCATATGTTTAATAAAAATGCAGACATAGAGACTGCTTATGCTGAAGCTGTTACAGTTAAAAAAGTATTTAATGTTCCTTATGATGTAGAGGGAATGCCAAAACTAGGCAGCTGGGAAGAAGCTCAAGCAGAGGTAAGAGCAGAAGCGGAGGCTATTGTAAGCCAGATGAAAGATCAAGATGTAAAAGATGCATTTGCTAGAGGCGAAATTCGCCAAATCGTTGCATTGATTGCATATTTAAATAGCTTAAAATAAGGTTTGTTATGAGTGTAGAGACTATGAGGGAGCTTCAAGCTTATGGCTTTTATATAATGTTAATAGCTATGGTAGTTATACTATATAGCTATTGGTTTCATCTAAAAAAATCGGAAAAAACCGGTAGAAGAGATTATGAAAAATACTCAAATTTAGCCTTAAATGATGATTTGCAAGATGAAATTCTTGAGAGTGTCTCTACTTCTAGCAAAGATACTAATAGGAGCGTTAAAAAATGAAATGGTTTAATCTAGAAGACAATGTAAATTCGCTTTCTATTCTTGGTGCTATAGCTATCGTTTTATTGACATTGATTGTCGTAGGTAGGCTATTTAAACTAATGAAAGTGAAAAAAGAAGAAGGTGAGCTAAGCGAACATAACTGGGATGGAATTGGTGAGTATAAAAATCCACTTCCGCTTGGTTGGGCTGTTGTGTTTGTTCTTACTATAGTATGGGCAATTTGGTATTTTCTAGCTGGTTATCCTTTAAATTCTTATTCGCAAATCGGTGAATATAATGAAGAGGTAAAAAAATACAACGCTAGTTTCCAAGCTAAATTTCAAAATGCTAGCCCAGAAGAGTTAAAGGCTATCGGTGAGCAAGTATTCTTGGTACAATGTGCTGCATGTCATGGAATCACAGGTGATGGCATTAATGGCAAGGCGGCTAATTTAACAGAATGGGGCAGTGAAAAAGGTATTTATGATGTTATTATTAAAGGTTCAAAAGGTCTAGGATATCCACTTGGTGATATGCTTAGTGCAGCTGATAATGGCATCGATGAAGCTACTGCTAAAGCGCTAGCAGCATTTACAGCTAAAGAGATCTCAGCTATTAAATCTACAGTAAATGAAGATTTAGTAGAAGCTGGTCGTGCAGCTTGGGCTACTTGCGCAGCTTGTCATGGTGAAGACGGTAAAGGTATGGATGGAATGGCTCCAGATCTTACTAAATATGGTTCAAGTGATTTTGTAGTAGAAGTTCTAGCTCGTGGTAAAACCGGAGATATTGGTCATATGCCTAAATTTACTGATACAGGACTTATTAATCCTACTCAAGAAAAAGCTGTTGGCGAATATATAATCTCGCTTTCAAAAGGAGAATAATATGGAA
>NZ_JAGCNF010000035.1 GCF_017646085.1 Campylobacter sp.
AAGGCTTTTATAGATAATTTAAAAGCTATAGCGCTTTATAAAAAATTTGAATTTAATATAATTAAAAAGGATAAAGATATGGTATATTTTAGTCGTAAAAAAGATAGCATTTAATATAAAATCTCTTTGCCAAAAAGACTTTTAGCATAATCTAATCCAATAAATTAACTAAAAGTCAAATTTATAGCCAAGATGAGAGTTAAATTAGCTATAATATTGCAAATTTAAGGAGTAAAAATGAATATTTTGATAACTGGCGGGGCTGGATATATTGGCTCGCATGTATTAAAGGCTTTATTGGAGCGTGCAAGCGATAAAATAACTGTAATTGATAATTTTTATAGCGGCTCACAAGATGCATTAGTAGCACTTAAGAGTGTAGGTAAATTTGATTTTATCAAATGTGATTTAGCAGATACAGCGTATCTTAAAGAGATTTTTGCTTCGCATAAATTTGATGCTATTATACATTTTGCTGCATATATAGAGGTATTTGAGAGTATGCAAAATCCATTAAAATACTATCTAAATAATACTGCAAATACAGCAAATCTTATTAATCTGGCGGTGGAATTTGGTGTAGAAAAGTTCATATTTAGCTCTACAGCTGCTACTTATGGAGAACCAAAAGATGGAGTAGTATGTGAAAATAGCCCACAAAATCCTATAAATCCATATGGCACTTCAAAACTAATGAGCGAGCAAATTCTAAAAGATGCAGCCGCTGCAAATAGCAAATTTAAGTATGGAATTTTAAGATATTTTAATGTTGCTGGTGCTTCAAGCGACTCTTTAATCGGTCAAAACTATCCAAACGCAACTCATTTAATTAAAGTTGCTACACAAACAATAACTGGCAAAAGAGCAAATATGAGTATTTTTGGTCGTGATTATGATACTAAAGATGGAACTTGTATTAGAGATTATATTCATATTGAAGACCTTGCTAGTGCGCATTTAGCGGTTTTGGATTATTTAAATAGCAATGATAGCGATATCTTTAATGTTGGATATGGGCATGGATTTAGCGTACTTGAGGTTATAGATACTGCTAAAAAGATAAGTGGCGTGGATTTTGAAGTAATAGATGCACCAAGACGCCTAGGTGATCCTGCTGTGCTTATAGCAGATTCATCTAAACTTAGAAACCTTACATCATGGACGCCTAAAAAAGATAATCTAGAAACTATTATAGCTTCAGCTCTTGCATGGGAGAAAAAGATTTAAATTTGTTATATATTGCGATCTTGCTTGCAAAAGTAATAAATAATTTTAAATTTTTAGCTCCAGCAAAGTTGGAGCTAAATCTCAAATAATATATAATGGCTTTACCATCTTTGTAATAAAAATAAATTTTATCTATTTTCTAGCTAAATTTGGCTATGATTGTAGCCAAATTTAGTATTTAAAAATGATTAATTACAACCGCAATGTCCGCAGCAACTAGCTACTGGATGAAGCTCATCGATATAGAATTTAACTGAGTTTAATCCCTCTTTTTTAGCCCACTCATACGCTGTGCTTACAAAGTCCCAGTTGATATTTTCATAAAATTTTTCTAAATAAGCTGGACGAGCATTGCGACTATCTATATAATATGCGTGCTCCCATACATCTACTACAAGTAGCGGAACTAATCCATCAGTTACTGGAGTAGCAGCATTTGAAGTATTTTTAATCTCAAGTTTGCTTGTAGCTGGGTTATAAACTAGCCATGTCCAGCCTGAGCCAAAAAGCGTAGTAGCAGAGCTGATAAACTCAACTTTAAAATCATTAAAATCACTATTTAAAGCTGCTTCTAATTCGCTACTTTTATCACTTTTTTTAGCTATACAATCCCAGTAAAAATCATGATTATACACTTGTGCAGCATTATTAAATAATCCGCCTTGTGAATTTACAAGTACATCAAATAGACTAGCTTTAGCTAGGTCGCTATCTTTTGTAAGATTATTATAGTTATTTACATAAGTTTGATGATGTTTGCCGTGGTGATAGTCACAGGCTTCTTTACTTACAACTGCATTAGTATTTGGGTCAAATGGAAGGGTTCTTAACTCTAACATATCATATCCTTTGGTTTAAATTTGTGAG
>NZ_JAGCNF010000036.1 GCF_017646085.1 Campylobacter sp.
TAGTCTAACAACTGCGAGAGAACAAATGTTTAGAGCATGAGTTATGTTGTGGTATAACTTAACAGTTTAGTTGTGCAATTTAATGTTTTTCTGAAAGGAAAGACATATCATCGTCAGTTTTTTTGAAAAAGTTTTAGGAAAAAACTTTCCCGACTTAACTTGTGTTAAGAAGGAGTATGGAGTATTAGCAGTCATTTCTAACTGTTGTCCTCCAGTGTAGGGCAGATTAACTATACATTACTCACCCGTGCGCCACTAACTCATAAGAGCAAGCTCTTACTCGTCCGTTCGACTTGCATGTATTAGGCACGCCGCCAGCGTTCACTATGAGCCAGGATCAAACTCTCCATAAAAAATTAAAGTAGATAAACTACTTAAGTATTATGAAGTTTTAATCTAAAAACTTTATATCTGTTATATAAGTATTGAATCTATTATAATATAATAAGATTCTGGCTCAATCGATCACTTGTTTAGATTTCAAAGATTGACTATAAAAGATAGTTTAACATTATAAAAATTAAAAAACAAAAAAACGATAAAGAGATGATTTAACCAAGCTTTTCAGAAGGTTAAGGTGTTTCTCAATTCGTGAGCTGGAATTATATAAGAGATATGCTTAAAATAAGCTTAAATATTAGGGGAATTTCTAAAAAATTTAAAAAAATTTGCAAATTTGGTTAGAAATCAGCTAAAATATCGCTAAATTTGACAGAATTATTAAAAATTAACTCGCCATTTTCTCTTTGAGATTTAAATTTAGATATATAACCCTCACCATTTTTTATTAAAATTCCACTACTTATTAAAAAATTTTCATAAAAAGATATAAATTCCAGCCCTTTTATTGTAGATATTGGGCGTAAAGCTATAAATTCGCCGTCTAAATTTATATCTGTTATATCAAAACTATCTCCTCTAAGGTTAAATTTTAACTCAAAAAGATCATTAATACTAATTTTATCAACATATAAAACTGGATTATAACTAATAAATACATCTATTAATCCAATACTTTTAGACCCAAACATAATGTTAAAAACCATCTTATAACTATCAATAATAAGATTTTCTAAACGAATTTTAGAATTTATATTATCAATCATAATATTATTTATTGCCACATTTTTGGCATGTATATTACTTATAATATTTGCTAGATTATTAGTAATGGTTTTGGAGTCAAATTTTACTTCATCGCTTACTATATTAATAAGCGGAACATTTGCTCTTAAATTTTTAATGCTAATATTTAACTCATTTGGATTAAATTTAAATAGATCAAAGCTAGCAAATTCAAGCCCATCTAAATAATCAATTTCGATATCGACTCCATTAAAAACACTACTAATGCCATCAAATTCAAAATCAGCTTTATCGAAACGTACGCCTAGAAAATATAAGCGCTCTGTATCAAATGTTGTGCTAATATCTATACTAGAAATTGTAAAAAGATTGTGATTTTCAATGATTTTTAGCGGAGAAATCTGAGCTTTTAGCTGACTAATACCTCCGTTTATAGGAATATTTAGATTAAATTTAGCCAATACTGAGTTTTCATTTTGTGTCAAATCCATCTTTAATCGATGGTCTAAATCACAAATATCACCTACAATATCTAGTCCATTAAAAATTGAAATAGCACTATGATGGCTAAAAATATTAAATTGAAGATTGAAATCTTTATATTTTAGAGTAAAATTTAGATTGCTAGAAAAAATTGAGTTATTTTGATTTATGTTTGATAAAGTAAATTCGCTACTATTTTTAAGTTTATTTATGGCCGAGCTTAAAACAAAATTGGAAAAAAGATAGGCATATCCATGCAAGCCAACCATCAAAATAAGTAGACTTGCAATGAGATATGCAAACTTTTTCATAGTTATCTCTTTTTAGTTGCCCAGCTAAAATATAGCCAAATCAACCCCAATAAAATAAATAAAAATAGCGGAACCAAATAGCTGTGATCACCAAAATAGCTAGCAAATTTAGAAATAAATCCACCAGCATAGTAGCTAGCTAGTCCAAGACTAATAGCCCATATAGCTGAGCAAATAGCATTAATAATAGTAAATTTAATTAAACTATACTTAGTAAGCCCTATTGCTAAAGGAACTAAAGTTTTTAATCCATAGATATATTTTTTGATAAAAATAATCTTATCTCCATATTTTTTAAATAAAATTTGAGCTAAGGCTAATTTTCTTTTATGCGATTTAAAATATGGCATTACTGAGCTTTTATTATACCTACCCATATATACCAAAATCATATCGCCAATAAAATTTGCCACTGCTGCAATAATAATAGATAACGTCAAATTCATATTGCCTTCAAAACTCAAAAGCCCTGCTCCAATAATAGCCACCATACCGCCGCCAAGACTATATAAAAATAAAATTAAATAGCCATAAGTTGAGAGATTTGTAAGTATATCTTGCATTATCTTACCACCGTTATAGCATGCATTAATTGTTTATAACCGTATGAATTTGTATTGAAACGTATTTTATCATCAACGGTTATTACTGATCCACCAAGATTTGCCCCAGCAAAAAAGCCGCTGTTATTTGTATAAATATAAATATCACTAAAGCCAATATCACTAACTATTTCATTTTTAGTACCATAATCCATAAAACTTACTGACGCACTAGCGCTAAGAGTAAGCTTATTATCATAAATATCTTTAATTACTGCTGGATTCATCACATACATCACTAAAAAATTATTCTCATATCCAGCTTGCAACCCAATAGTTGCCCCGCCAAGTCTCACAGGAACTGCACTCCAGTTGCTGTTTAGATGGCGAGTAAGGTTATCATCGCTATAAAATTCATCTACATCATCACGCACAAGCATAACTCCACGCCCTATAGTCGCTCCAAGGATAAATCCGGCCTTAACAAAAGTAGGAAAAACAATAATCGCAGATGAATTTGTAACGATAGGCTGGGAGATTTTATTAATTCTATTAATATGATTATAGGCATTTGCGCTGTCTAATAATCTCTCATTTCCACCATATAATAAGCTTAAACTAAATAAAACCAACCAGATAACCCTTATCATTTGCGCCCCTATTTTGCGTACTCTACGGCTCGTAATTCTCGGATTACATTTACTTTAATCTCACCTGGGTATTGCATTTTACTCTCTATCTCTTCAGCGATCTCTTTGGCTAAAAGCACAGCCTCATCATCATTTACTAACTGAGCATTAGCAATTACCCTTATCTCACGACCAGCATTTATAGCATAGGCGTTTTTAATCCCTTCTTTTGAATTTGCTATATTTTCTATCTCTTCTACTCTTTTTAAGAAATTCTCTAAAACCTCACGCCTAGCCCCTGGTCTAGCTGCTGATAGCGCATCAGCAGCACATACTGCAGCGCATTCTACGCTTAATGCCTCTTCATGACCGTGGTGGGCATATATCGCATTGATTACTACTGGATGCTCTTTATAGCGTTTGCAAATTTCAGCACCTAAATCTACATGGCTACCTTGATACTCATGTGTAAGCGCCTTGCCTATATCATGTAATATACCAGCCCTAATAGCTAGTTTTTCATCTCCACCAGTCTCAGCAGCTATTATTCCTGCTAAATGAGCAACCTCTAGGCTATGCGCTAAAGCATTTTGACCATAGCTGGCTCTAAATTTCATCTTACCAATTAATTTAACAATTTCAGGATGAACTTTAGTAATGCCAAGGTCTATTAGGATATTTTCACCCTCTTCTAAAATACTAGCCTCAAATTCCTCGCAAACCTTTTGATGAATCTCTTCTATTCTAGCTGGCTGGATTCTACCATCTTCTACTAGCAGCTCAATTACTCTTGTCGCAATTGCTCTTCTATATAAATTAAAGCTTGAAAGTACAATAGCGTGAGGTGTATCATCAATGATAATATCTACTCCTAAAACCATCTCAAGAGTTTTGATATTTCTTCCTTCTTTGCCAATAATTCTACCTTTTAACTCATCATTTTTAATATCTACTACATTAATTAATCTCTCAGCAGCAAACTCTCCAGCAAATCTACTAGTAGCTTGAGCTAGAATATAATTAGCCTTTTTCTTTGCCTCTCGTTTGGCTTCTTCTTCATATTTTCTAACTATGTGCGCTATATCAGCACGACTTTTTTCTTCGACTTTTTTAAGTACCAATTCTTTGGCTTCATCTTGGGTAAGACCAGCTATACGCTCCATAGTTTTTAGTACTTCGTCAATCTTTTCTTGATATGAATTTTTTAAATTCAAACCCTCTTCATATAAAGCATTAGCTCTATTTTGACTCTGTTCCAAATCGATTTTAGCACTATTTAAGCTCTCTTTTTGAGATAATAAATTTTGCTCTTTTTTATTTATCTCATCAAATTTTTGATTATACTCTTTTTGAAGCTTACTGCCTTTTTCCTCATATCTTTTTTTAGCTTCAAACTCAGCCTCGCTTACCTTAACTTTAGCATCTTTAAGCACACTCTCAGCTTCAAATTCAATAGCCTTAGCCTTAGCCTTTGCCTGTTCTAAAAATATACTATAATTAGCATCATTTATCTTTTTAGATATTAGCCAACCGCCTCCAGCTCCAAAAATTAAGCCTCCTAATCCTACTAGCGACATCTCTATCATAACATACCTTTTTTATATATTTTTTAGTAGGTGTGATATAAAAGTCTGCACAAATATCATGTGCATCACAAATTTTATCATTAATATACATATCTTTTATACTCACAAACACGACAACTGGCCTATATCCTAGACTATCAAAAAATCTATCATAAAATCCAGCCCCATGACCTACTCTAGCCATATTTGTATCTACTGCAATTACTGGCACTATTGCCATATCTATCTTTTTTTTATAAGCATTTGAATCTCTTGCTTCTTTAATGCCAAATTTAGATACAAAAAGGGGTAGGCGCAATTTTACCATTTTTAAGCTTTTATCTACCATAAATGGGACAAATATTGTGCATTTTTTTGCTAGCTTTCGTCTAAGCATTATCAAATTTGGCTCTGTTGGCATAGGGGTAAAAATCAACAAATTTTTTACATTATAAAATCTAATAAGTTTTATAATATCCGAATTTAGCCTATTTTTATAGCTACTTGCTACTCTTTTAGACTCTTTTTTAAGAGCAGATTTTGCAATTTTTCTATAAGTTTGCTTATCAAATTTAACCATAATATTAATCTTTATTTAGTATAATTGCGGTATTTTACCAAAAAATTAGGAAAATGCTATGAAATTTAAAATCTTTTTAGTAGCGGCCTTGCTAGTATTTTTTGCTGGCTGCGATGATAAAAATGACAAAGAACCATCTACGCCATCAGTTATGCAAGCTGACTACTCAAAACCATTTAAACTCCCATTAAACGATGGCACAGAACTTAATATGCAAAAGCGTAATGATGGATATGATATTGATATTAAAGATAAGGCAGTATTTTTAAATTTCTTTGCTACTTGGTGCCCTCCATGCAAAGTAGAAATTCCATATCTTGTATCGCTTCAAGATAAATTTAAAGATAAGCTTCAAGTCATTGGAGTCTCAGTTGATGAGATAAGCCTAGAACAAGCAAATGAATTTAAAGAGTTGTTAAATATCAATTATCCAATTGCCTATACCAAGGCAAATGAATATCTAATCTCATCGCTTGGCGGTGTAGTTGGAATTCCCTTTAGTATTTTATACTATCCAAATGGCAAACTTGCCACATCTTATAGCGGGTTAGTACCTATTGAGATGCTTGAAAATGATATTAAAAAGGTGATTAAATAATGTTTAGCTTTCTTAAAAAAGGTCTTGAAAAAACCATAAGTGCCTTTACTGGTTCTAAACCAGCAGATAAAAAAATTACTAAAGATGTTCTTGAAGAGCTTTTACTAGAAGCGGATGTACCATATGAAATAGTACAAGAGATTATATATTACCTTCCACCACGTGAAATAGTAGATAAAGCTGATCTATCTAGAGTTATGCAAACATACTTTATGTATGATAGCAAAAGCATAGAAGCCAAGCCATTTGTTATGATGATATTAGGCGTAAATGGTGCTGGTAAAACAACTACAATAGCTAAATTAGCAAATTTATTTAAATCAAATTCAAAAAGCGTTATTTTAGGTGCTAGCGATACATTTAGAGCTGGTGCAATAGAACAACTACGCCAATGGGCAACCAGATTAGAAGTGCCAATAATTGCTTCAAGCCAAGGTCACGATCCAGCAGCTGTAGCCTACGATACTATTAGTTCAGCAGTAGCCAAAGGTATGGATTATGCTATAATCGATACAGCTGGTAGGCTACAAAATCAAAAAAATCTAGCAAGTGAGTTAGAAAAGATCTCAAGAATAAGTGATAAAGCTCTAAGTGGCGCCCCACACCAAAAAATCTTAATACTAGATGGTACGCAAGGAAGCGCTGGAGTTGCTCAGGCTAAGGCATTCAATGAAATTATAAAGGTCGATGGAGTAATAATTACTAAGCTTGATGGTACTGCTAAAGGTGGTGCATTATTTGGAATTGCTAGGGAACTTGAGTTGCCTATTTTATACATTGGTGTTGGTGAGAGCAAAGACGATTTAATTAAATTTAATCCAAAAGAGTTCGTAGATACTATCTGCGATGCTATATTTTAAAAATAAAAATGGCAAAATTAAAAACTCTATTTGAATGTGAAGCATGTGGAAATCATCAAAGTAAATGGATGGGCAAATGTCCGCAATGCGGTGCCTGGGAGAGTTTTATAGAGCTTAGTAATGAGCAAATAAAAGCAAGCCAAGAATTAGCAAAACTAACTAAAACCACAAAAAATGCTACACCAATATCTCAAATTCAAATAGAACAGATAAAACGCAAATCCACCGGCGATAATGAGCTTGACCTTGTATTAGGTGGTGGAGTAGTAAGTGGTTCGCTAGTTTTAATAGGCGGGAGTCCTGGCATTGGCAAATCAACTCTACTGCTGAAAATTGCTTCAAATTTAGCTAATGATAATCAAAAAGTCTTATATGTCAGCGGCGAAGAGAGTGCTAGTCAGATCAAATTAAGAGCTGATCGCCTAAATGCTAATAGCGATAATCTATTTTTGCTAACCGAGATTGATCTCTCATCTATACTAGCTGAAGTAGCTAAAAATGAGTATAAAGCTATAGTTATAGACTCTATTCAAACTCTATATAGTGATAAGATTAGCTCTGCACCAGGCTCTATATCGCAAGTTAGAGAGATTACATTTGAGCTAATGAGACTAGCCAAAAAAGATGATATAGCAATATTTATCATTGGCCATATAACCAAAGAAGGCTCTATAGCTGGACCTAGAATTTTAGAACATATGGTAGATGTAGTATTATATTTTGAAGGTGATAGCAGCAAAGAACTGAGAATTTTAAGAGGAATTAAAAACCGATTTGGTACAACTAGCGAGGTTGGTATCTTTGAAATGAGAAGCAATGGATTAGTGAGTGCTAAAGATATTAGTAGTAAATTTTTTACTCGTGGTAGCGCAGTTAGCGGCTCAGCTATTACTGTAACAATGGAAGGAAGCCGTGCGTTAGTAGTAGAAATTCAAGCCTTAGTATGTGAAAGTAGCTACCCAAAAAGAAGCTCAACTGGATTTGATAAAAATCGCTTAGATATGATTTTAGCACTTTTAGAGCGCAAGCTTGAGATTCCACTTGGTCATTATGATGTTTTTATCAATGTTACAGGCGGAGTAAAAATCAACGAACCAGCCTGCGATTTAGCCGTAGTTGCTGCTATAATATCTAGCTTTCGCAACCGCCCAATATCTAAAGAAAGCGTATTTATCGGTGAGCTTAGTTTAAATGGAGAGATTAGAGAAATTTTTAACCTTGATGCAAGACTAAAAGAGGCAACACTTCAAAAATTTAAGAATGCAATCACACCAAACAAACCATTAGAAAAATCAACTATAAAGACATTTGTAGCCAAAGAAATTACACAAGTTTTAGAGTGGATGTAGATAAATTTAGGATATTTTAATCTGAATTTAGATACAATTTTAATCTTTATGCCTGAGTGGTGAAATGGTAGACACGCTAGACTCAAAATCTGGTAGGGGCGACCCTGTGTCGGTTCGAGTCCGACCTCAGGTACCAAGACCCTTTTTTAACACTTTTCTTAAACTTTCAAAAACCCCCAAAAATACGAGCTTTACAAGTAATTTAAGCTTTCCTTTGTTATCATCTTATTTCAATTGTTTTCAGTATAAAGTATACACAAGAGTGTACACACAAATAAAAAATATAAAATAAATAGCTATTTAAATATAGTTTTTACTATAAAAATAGCTATTTTATTTCTTAAACGATTAAATCCCTATTTACTAAATCATTTAATCTTACTAAAATCTAGTTTGATAGCCTCATTGTCAATATGACTAATACCTACATTTAGCACATTTTGTGCTATCTCTTTTGCTTCATCTAGTGAATGCATCTTATATGTACCACATTGGTACTCATTTAGCTCTGGGATATCATTTTGGCTTTTTACGGATAAAACATCATTCATAGAAAGCCTCCACGCCTCTATCACATCGCTAATAGATGGAGTACCTATAAGACTCATATAAAATCCAGTTCTACACCCCATCGGAGATATATCAATGATTTCAACACTATTTGAATTCAGATGATCTCTCATAAATCCAGCAAATAAATGCTCTAAAGTGTGAATACCACGCTCAGGTAAGATATCTAAATTTGGCTTGCAAAACCTAAGATCAAAGACGCTTATATCATCGCCTTTTGGAGTTTTCATCACCTTAGCAAGCCTTACGCCAGGTGCATTCATAATAGTATGATCTACGCAAAAACTATCAAGTAATGGCATATTTAATCCTTTATAATTTTTGCGTAATTGTATCAAAAATTAGCTGAAATTTGCTCTGATTTGATCACACCAATTAGCAATTAGTGAATCTACTTGATCGCCATAGTTATCAAAATCAAGTGCTAGGCCGACAAATCCACCATTTCTAGCAGCTTTTGAATCAGTAAAATCAAAACTTGGAGCAGCTGTAGCACCTACGATATTAGCACCAAGCTCACTACATTTATCAAATAAAATTCCTAAAGCATCACAATATGTATCATCATAGCTAGAACTATCGCCAACGCCAAATAGCGCAACTGTTTTACCGCTTAAATTTAACTCTGAAAAATCAAAAGCGTCCATATCATCTTGCAAATCACCACTTCCCCATGTAGATGATCCTATAATTAGCTTATCAAATCCATTAATCTCACTTGCACTTGTCTCAGCTATGTTTAAAACTGTATCAATACCTAAATTTGCTGCGATTTTATTTGCTGCTTCCTCTGCATTTCCCATTGTACTACCAAAAATTACTGCTGTCATATTTACCTTTCGCAATTAAATTTACTCTCAAGCCCAAAAACCTTGCAATACTCACAATATACACAGCTTACACTTCTTTTAGCGCAAACTAATTTAATATTACGTTTTTTGACTTCAGATTTTATCTTTTTCATCGTATTATGATTTAAAAAACTAGTTAGCATCACTACACACTCCACCTCTTGAGGTATTGGTTTGCGATTTACTCTATTTTCATTTCTTGCATCCCAGTGCTCAATCTTGCTAACACCTAATCCTTGTAAAACCGCTCTAATCGGTGCTATTTCATCTGCGCCTATTACTAAAACTGACATCGTTTGCCTTTATAGTATTTTGATAATTATTATTATAATCTAGCTATTATAAATTTTAGCTTATTTTGATTATAATTATCAAAAATATTTTAAAAAGCTCTTCTTTAGCACCATAAAAAGATTAAATTCAAATTTATATAAAATTATAATTGATAAATGATATCAACTATACTACTTTATTCCTCCTTATTTTATCTTATTTAATTAAGAGCTAAATTATATGATTTAGCTAAAAAAGTATATCTAAAATATAATAACTAAATATAAATTCATTGATTAAATTTTCTTTTATACCTATCTAAAAGCGTAATATTTCCTAATATTCCACCCTGATGAATGTATAAAATTTCATTTTGAAATTTATCTAAATTATTCATCAAAGTAAGCCACCCTACTCCATCATATAGAAGTTCAAACTCTATATTAGTATTTAAAAGCTCCTTATATATCTCATATATTTCAAGATACAACTTGCCAAAATGATATTTTTTTGGTGGGTTTAATATCTTAATCTTGCTAAATGGGTCAAGAGTTAAAATTTGCTCTTTTAAATACTTAGCATCACCTACGCAAGGCACACTCCAAACATACATATCATTTAAATTTTTAGCTAAAAATGCAGCACTACACCCTGTTCCACTAGGTAAAAATATATCAAATTTAATTCCATTTTTTTTAGCATAATCTTGGATTATTTTAGCTTGTTCTTTAAATCCTACCTCTGCCTCACGCATTGCTACACCCTCAGGAATAAAAAGATCTGTACTTGATTTACATTCATCTTGGGCTGATTTTGATGGGTTGGCACTTATTTTAATATCCATACCATTTTTTAGTGCATAAGCATAATTTCCACATGGATTATCTAATAAAAAATCACAAATATGATGGGTAAAATATACAAATTTAACTCCACGCATTTTAGCTAAAAGACTAATAGAATACATAGCATTTGACTGGCTTGAGCCATATGAAATTATGCGATTTATGTGGTTTAAATTTGAATTTAACAAAAAGGCAAGTTTTCTAGCTTTATTACCATTAAACTCGCCACCTATTAAATCATCTCGTAAAACCCAAAACCTACGTCCTCTAAAATAGATTGACTCAATTGGCACTCTGATTTAAAACCTTATCAATGAAATATTTAGGATCTTGTAAATCAAATTTAATTTTTATCCTAAAGCTTGCTGATGGGTCTTCTAGACCATCTTTTAATATTGGTTCACTATTACTTTTTCCAATAGCAACCAAATATCTACTTAAGTTTTCATTTTTATAAATTGCGTAGGCAAATTTCATAATCTCTAACGCTTGTTTTTGGGATAAATCTAGATTATGCATATATCCACCATCACTATCTGTATGACATTCAATGATAATTTTATTGATATTTTGCACTACTTCAGAACTTAGCATATAATCTAAATAGACTTTAAAAATTCTGCGCAGATCAAATTTGGCATCATCTCTAATAACAGATGAGTTAATGTTAAAAATCTTTGCTGCATCCATAGTAATCTCAGCAGTTTTAGGATCTATCTGCGCTATATTTACTAGCTTAGACTTAAGAGATAAAGCGATGTTTTCTCTAATTTTTGTATAGTTTTCTAAGCTACTTTTATAATTTTGTAAGTCGTTTTCAATAGCATCTATTTGAATATCTCGCTGATTGATTTGATTATTTAGATCGCTGATTAACTCCTCTTGTTTATTAATATGTGCTGTTAGTTCATCATTTTTTAAACTAATCACATCCAAGCTATTATTTATAGTTGATGTTGCTTTGCTTAGTTCTTTATTTAAATTTAAATAAAGCTGCTCGATATTATTACTATCAGGATTTGATTTTAGTTGTTCAATAAAGCTTTTAATGCTCTCGTGTTTTTTATTTAGCTCCTTATTTGCAGCATTTAAAGAAGCGATATTATCATTTAAATCCTTTTGGAGGTATGCTAAATTTGAAGCAGAGATAGAGTATCGTACAACTACTACCCCAACTACTAAAACAAAGATAAAAAACAACCCTGTTATGAGTCCAATATAACTAAGCCAAAAGCTTGATCTCTCATCATTTGATATATTAATTCTCATCAATCTTTCTTTTCATCACTTGATTTTGATTCTTCTTCATCTGATTTTAAGATAGTTTCAAAGTCAGTTTTTTCTAGCATCTCTAGGGCGATATTTGCTTCATTATCTATCTCTTGGATACTTTTTTTAAGCTCTTCAACAATAACACTACTACTATCTTTACCTACGCTCTCCTCATCAAATGCATCTTTAAATGCTTGCATACCATCGACAATAGCAATCTTAAACCCATCTAAAGCAAGCTGCTGCTTCTCAAGAATATTTACACTAAACTCCTCTAGCGATCTTTCAAATTTAATAATATTCATACCTAGATTATAAACAGTTTTATCGAGCTTTGTAACTTTCTCATCGCTAATGCTTTGCAATCTTGCATAACTCTCGCTCCATCTAATTTGCAGCTCTTTTATATTGCTATTGAATAAATTTAAAACATTAATAATCTCAGCATGAATCTTAATCATATCTTTTTGATCTCTTTGTGATCTTATTAACATATCCATTGTCTGTTTAATATGCTCACCACTTACTTTTACAGCTTCCTCTTCAGTCTGTAAAAGCTTAGTAAAATTATCAAATTTTTTCTGCACAACATTATCAAGCTCTTTGAAAAATTCTTGTTTACTAACATAATCAAATATCACACCAATTTTCTCAAAGCTACCTAATGTCTCTTGCATATATCTTTTTTGAATCTCATCAGAAGTCCAAAAAAACGACATCGTAGCATTCTTTTGTCTAGCAATTAATCTCTCAAATCTACTAATACCATATCGCTCAAAAAATATCCACCAAAGCGCTAAAAATATCCCATAAGCACACAGATAAAAAGATACCCCAATACCTGCAAATAGTTGAGTAATCTCACTCTCTAAACTAAGCATATCAGCCGAGCTTAAAACCGGCATAGATATCCCAATACTCACAAATGTCCCAAAAACTCCAAGCATAGGAAAAACTCCAGTCGCCACAGCTGCAAAGTTGTCATTTCGCACATCTTTAGAGTATCTAGAAGCAAATTCATCAAAGCTGCCATTTGATTTTCTCTCCTTACCAATTGTAAGTAGAGTTTTGATGATATAATTTTTTAGCTCTTTTTTAAATATATCTTTTTTTTGTTCAAATAGACAACACCCAAGCTCAGCACTATGTCTAGCAAAAGCTAATGCCACAACAAGCATAAGTCCCATAATAATAACAATATCAAGTCCAACTTTAAATTTTATAATATCAAAATAGCACAGTATACACATTATATATACCAAAATCGGTACTAATACAATTTTAAAATATACAAATTTACTCTGTCTATTTCCACTCTCAGGCAGAGATATCTCGCCAAGTTCGCTCTCTTTTTCCATTTAAATTTCCTTCTAAATTGCGCTAAGCTTAACTATCAAAAATGGCTAAGCTTAAAGCAATTTAGCCAAAGATATCTTTGGCTAAATAGTTTAATTTTTATTGATACAGTTTAAATCCTCAAAAGCTTCTAAAAGTCTTTTTACCATACTTTCTTCGCCTTCTCTTAGCCATTTTCTAGGATCATAATATTTTTTATTTGGCTTATCACTACCTTCTGGGTTTCCTATTTGACCTTGTAAATAGTCATGATTTTTAGCCTCATATCCACGCACACCATCCCAGAATGCCCACTGAGTATCAGTATCGATATTCATCTTAATTACACCATAGCTTACCGCTGCTTTAATATCAGCTAGCTCACTACCGCTTCCACCGTGAAATACAAAATTTACTGGTTTGTTGCTCGTTGTGTTAAATTTGGCTTTGATATACTCTTGAGAATTTTTAAGAATCTCTGGACGCAGCACGACATTACCAGGCTTATAAACGCCATGTACATTGCCAAAACTTGCAGCTATGCTAAATTTATCACTAATCTTGCCAAGTCTCTCATATGCCATAGCTACATCTTCAGGCTGAGTGTATAAAAGAGCATTATCTACATTTGTATTATCTACGCCATCTTCTTCACCGCCAGTTACACCAAGCTCAATCTCAAGCGCTATACCAAGATCGCTTAAAGTTTTTAAATACTCTTGACAAGTAGCTAAATTCTCTTCTAATGGCTCTTCGCTTAGATCTAGCATATGTGAGCTAAATAGAGGAACCCCGCAACTTTTAATATTTTCACGGCTAGCTTCTATAAGAGAATCTATCCATGGTAAAAGCTTTCTAGCAGCATGATCAGTATGCAAAATTACAGGAATTCCATATGCTTGAGCTAGTAGATGAACCTGTTTAGCTCCAGCTATAGCGCCAAGTACATCACCATTTGGACAAGCTTTGCCAGCGTAATAGCTTGCACCGCCATTACTAAATTGCACTATAACAGGCGAATTTGCTCTTTTAGCTGCTTCCATTACTGCATTTATAGAGTGGCTTCCTACGACATTAACTGCTGGAATTGCAAAGCCTTCGCTTTTAGCATACTCATATAACTTACTAAGATCCTCACCCCAGACTACGCCAGGTTTAACGATATTTGTTACTCCCATATCATACCCCTATTATTTGTATTCTATTTTTGCACCTTGTCTTAGTTCGTTCATTTTGCCTTGCATTACAGTTCTAAATTTTTCACTTCTTAGCTGCTCTTCAATATTCTTTTTAACCTTATCATATGCAACAGTAGTTTTGGCTTTTGAATCCTCTTTTAAGATTACATGATATCCAAATTCACTCTTAACTGGTTTTATAGTGATTGTTCCATTTTTTAGAGCAAATGCAGCCTTGCTAAATGCAGGAACCATTCTAGACTCATCAAACCAACCTAGTTCGCCACCATTCATAGCACTACCTTTATCAATTGATTTAGTCTTAGCTAATTCGCTAAATTTAGCTGTTAGTGCATCACCTTTTAAGCCTTTTAGTTGTGCAATTATATCTTCAGCCTCTTTTTGAGTACCCACTAAGATATGTTTTGCTTTTGCTTGGGCTGGACTGACAAAAATTGTATCTTTATTTTTCTCATAAAATGCTTTTACATCAGCTTCAGAGATTTTTACTTTTTTATATTCATTTTGTGTCCAAACATTTCTTAAAACATTATCTTGGCTGAATTTAAGTGCATCTTTATACTCAGTAGTCTTTTCAATGCCATCTTTTTTAGCTTGTTCTAGAATTAATTGACCATTAATAGCCACATCTATTAGTTGTTTTTTCATTTGATCTGGAATTTTATCAAAATCTGCACCATGCGCACCAAGTAGTGGAGCTAAATCTTTATCAGTAATCTCCTCACCATTTACAGTTGCTAAAACCGCTGCATTTAAACTCATAGTAGCAGCTAAGCTAAGAGCTAGAAATAGACCTTTTTTCATCTGTTTTTCCTTCAGTATTAAATTTTTAAAATAAGTCCAATATTATACTATAAATTTGATTATATCTTATTGAATTTAGATTATGTTTTTTATATTTTGTTATAATCAAAATATGAGAAGTAAAAAAGATATAAATGAAATAAAAGCACTATTTTTAGAGCATTTTAGTGGAGCAAAGACTGAGTTAAATTTTAAAAATCTATATGAGCTTTTAGTAGCTGTAATGCTCTCAGCCCAGTGCACGGA
>NZ_JAGCNF010000037.1 GCF_017646085.1 Campylobacter sp.
CACTCTTTAGCAAAGCAACACCTTTTGATGAGAGCAAAACCATAAATAAAGCTGCTATAGCAAATGCAAATTTGGTATTTGGTGATAATACCGATGGTATGGCGTGGTTTAATCTTGATAATGATAATGCGATTTTGGCTGTAAATAATGAGTATATGAATCCAGAGATAATGTTTAATCATCAAGGTAAAAATATGAGCTTAGATGATGTGCGTTATGAGCAAAATTCTATAGGCGTAAGTATATTTGAGATATCAAAAAATAAAGATGGATATTATAGTGTTGTACTAGACTCGCCATATAATCGCCGAGTTACTGCTAATACAGAGATGGAAATTCAAGGTCCAGCCAGGGCTCATAAACTTATGAAAACGAAAGTCGATAAAAATGGTACTAAAGTTTTTGGTACTATTAATAACTGTGCTAGCGGTAAAACGCCTTGGGGGACATATCTTACTTGTGAAGAGAATTTTGATGATTTTTTTGGGTCTAGTGATAAAAATTATAAATTTAATCTAGCACAAAAACGCTATGGCCTTAGTATAAAAGGCGAAAATTATGAATGGAAACTAGATGAGAGATTTGATATAGCCAAAAATGAAAATGAACCAAATCGTTTTGGCTGGGTAGTAGAAATTGATCCATATAATCCAAACTCAACACCAATCAAACGCACTGCATTAGGTAGATTTAAGCACGAAAATGCTGAAATAGTAATAGCAAAAAATGGCGAAGTTGTGGTATATATGGGCGATGATGAAGCGGATGAATTTTTATATAAATTTGTTAGTAAAGCAAAATATAATCCAAATAAGCCTAATAAAGATATCTTAAATGAAGGTACATTGTATGTAGCAAAATTAAAAGACACCGCAGATTTTGCAGGTGTAGGCGAATGGGTGGCTTTAGAGTATGGCAAAAATGAATTAGACGAAAGAAATGGATTTAATAATCAAGGCGATGTAGTGATTAATGCAAGATTAGCAGCTAGTATAGTTGGTGCTACCCCTATGGATAGGCCAGAGTGGGTAGCAGCTGATCTAGATGGAAAATATGTATATGTAACCTTAACTAACAACTCCAAAAGAGTAGAAGTAAACGAATCAAATCCAAGAGCTAATAATATATATGGTCATATATTAAGATGGTCACCAAAAGGCGGAGATCATGCTAATGATAGTTTTAAATGGGATATATTTTTACTTGCTGGAAATCCTTTGAAATATCCAAATGATCTAAGAAAGGGAACTGGTAATATTAATGTAGAAAATATGTTTAATAGTCCAGATGGATTAAAATTTGATAAATTTGGTAGGCTATGGATACAAACCGATGGAAAATACTCTAATAAGGGCGATTATGAAGGAATGGGAAATAATCAAATGCTTTGTGCTAATCCCATTACTGGTGAAGTTAGAAGATTTTTAACCGGGCCAGTTGCTTGTGAGATTACTGGAATTGCCTTTAATGAAGATTATACAACTATGTTTGTAGGCATTCAGCATCCAGGTGAAAATTTAGCAAATAGCCACTATCCAAATGGCGGTAACTCTACTCCACGTAGTACAATAGTTCAAATTCGCAAAAAAGATGGCGGCATTATTGGATCATAAATATTATTTTTTACTATAGATATTAGTGTTTTTATTATTATCAAAACTTGCAATTAAAGCAAGTTGTGGTAATGACGATTTACCATAACGATTTTAAGAGCAAAGTGATGGTATGAAATTTATATTTAAAGATTATAAGCTTTTAAATACTGATGAAACTAAAGCGGTATTAGAGATTAGAAATAGCCCAGCTGTGCGAAATGCAAGCGCTACAAGTGAGATAATTAGTCTAGATGCTCATTGCAAATGGGTAGAAAATTTAGCGCCAAATTCATATTTTGCATTGATTATAGAGGATCAAATTATAGGTGGAATTAGTTTAAATGGTGAGTTTTGGGGGATATTTTTTAGCCAACAAAGTGAGCCAGTATCTAGATTGGTTTTTGCCTATATATTTTTAGAATACACAGCCCAAAAATTACCGCTTATAAAGTCTAAAATCAAAAAATCAAACGCTCAAGCGGTTAAATTTAATCAATTTTTTGGTTTTGAAATTTGTGCTGAGATAATCTTAAATGGAGAGAATTTTTATATCTTAGAATTAGAGCGTAAAAAATTTCAAAATTGCTCTAAAAATCCAGCATTTTTAAAAATTAAATCTATAGCAAATAGCGCTAAGATTGAGTTTGTTTTCTAGATTTTTTAAAGCGCTTAGTTAATTCAATTTGGTTAACTAAATTTACTTTTAAAGGTACTTTATAGCGCTCAAGGCGGGCTTTGCAGTGTGATTTTACCAGCTCTTTTATGGTGTTTTCATCAAGGTGGCTTACTACATCGCAAACTACCATTTGCCCAGTTATTAGCGATTTTTGGCCATATACTATCACATCTTTTATCTCTTCAAGCTCCATTATACAAGATTCTACCTCGCAAGCTAGTAGCTTATTTCCAGCAACATTTATCATCTGGCCTTCTCTGCCTAAAATTTGTAAAAATCCATCTTTATCTAGACAAACTAAATCCCCAGTATCAAACCACTCTTTGTTGTTTGTATTATTTGCATTTATATCATTATTATTTAAATATCCCAAAAACATAGTATCTGAACGAAGAAATAGCCTACCATCGATGATTTTATACTCACTTTTTGGCAATTTAAAACGGATTGAATTTGATGATTTAGAAACTGTTTGCAAAATTCCAGTCTCACTAGTACCAAAAGTTTGACTAAATTTCACCTTTGGGAATGCGGTTTTTAACCTCTTTAGTAGCCCCTCATTCATTGGTTCAGTGCCGTAAGTAATTAGTTTTAGACTACTTAAATTATTTTTTTGACATTCATTGCTTAGCAAAAGAAGATTTAAAAAACTTGGTGTAGTAGGCAGGATATTTACTCCAAATTTTTCAATATTTTTGCATATATTTTGCGGGGTAAAATCTTTTGCGATGATAAGTGTTAGGCCACCACAAAGACCTAAAAGCAAGCTATTTATCCCGCCAATATGATCAAATAGTAAAAATAGTAAGACTTTTAAATTTCGCTCTTTTTTACCTTTGTGGCTTTGTATTAATCTATCAAGACTATGCAAGATCGCCTTTGGTATGCCAAGTGTTCCGCTAGAAAAGAGTATTAGCCCACTTTGGCCTTTTAATTTAGTAGTTATTTGGTCTGAAATTTGGGGATTTAAATTTATAATATCACGCTCGCAGGTAATGAGCTTATTGGAGTTTGAGCTATTTAGATAGTTATTGATTTGAGATTGATTTGGCAGTAGGGTGATTATATTTTTATTTTGATAAAGAGCCAAAAAAAGAGCGATATTTTCAAAGCTGTATTTGCCACGCATTGCGACAATCTCGCCAGGTTTTACCCCATTTTGCTTTAAAAATTGACTAAATTCAAAGATTTTATCACTTAAATTAGCATAGCTAAACTCTACATCATTATCAATAATTGCAACTCTATTGCTCTTAGCAAAATGATTTATAATCTCTATCACCACACACCGCCTAGATATAAGCTCTGTCCGGTGATTAGGCGATTTTTTGTATCAAGAAAAAAGTCAATTGCGCTTTTAATATCGCTAAATTCGCTCATTTTAGGAATTGCTTGCTTAGCAAGAAGGGCAGAAATTTTATCTTTTGGGACGGCTTTTATTAAATCTGTTTGGGTTGGCGCAATTCCTAATAAATTTACACGAATCCCAAATACTCCAAGCTCTTTAGCGCTAATTTTTGTAAAACTCTCAACCGCTGCTTTCATACTTGCATAAATTGCCTCTCCTTCAAGACTAAGAGGCACGGCAATACTAGAGATATTTACTATGCTTCCATATTTTGCTCTTATCATTAGCTTTGATACCTCTTTAGTAAATAAAAAGGTTGATTTAAAATTTGCTTGGTAGAGCTTATCGGCTGTAGATGCAGTAGTTGTGATGATATGATTTAGGCTTGCAGCGCCAGCGTTGTTTATTAGGGCGTGGATTTTACCAAATTTACGCCCAAGATCTCGCACCATATCTATTACAGCACTCTCATTACTAGCATCAATCTCGTAGTGGTGATAGTTTGGATGAGTTAGGTTTGATTGATTTCTAGCACAACCAATCACAATATCGCCATCATCTAAGTAGCTTTTGGCTAAATTTAGCCCAATCCCACGGCTAGTACCAGTGATAATGATTAATCTACTCATTTAGTAGTTTGCAAATATATCTAGATAGGGTTTTTACACTGATAAATGGCGAGGTTGTTTGACTCATAGCCTTTTCATCGGCTAGGCTGATATTTTGACCTAACTCACCATAAAGCGCATACTCAAGCTCTACTAAAAACTCAATCAAGCCAATACTATCAAAAAGCGCCCCATTTGAGCCAAAAAGATAGCTATTTTCATCTATATTATCGCTATTTTTGATTTTTTTTGCGATTTTTATTATAAGATTTGTAACTCCTATTTGCACTACCTACCCCCCCCCTAATAAGTGTAAAAAGCTTAAAATTTGAGATAAATTTTACTAAATTTAACCTTTGTATATGTTAAAATACGATAAATCAATTCAAAGGTAAAGTATGAAAAAGATAGTGATATTTGGCACAGGTGCAGCAGGTAGAGCAATTTATAGAGCTATTAAGGATGATTTGAATGTAGTAGCATTTATTGATAATAGCACAGCCAAGCAAGGTAGCAAATTTGATGGTGTAGATATTTGTAGTGTTGAAAATCTAGTAAATTTGGATTATGATAGTGTATATTTAGGTGGAATTTGGGCTGATGATATGGAGGCTCAGCTGCGTACTTTAGGTATAGATGAGAGTCGTATTACTGTACTTGAAGAAAAAGATATATCATTTTCTACTCCATCTCGTGAGGTGGCAACTGATGAGGTAATGCGTGCGCTTGATGAGTATTTTAGAGATATTAAGATGGACTATTTTTTATGCAATTCTGGGCTTATCTCACTGCTTCGTGGCAATCCGCTAAGTATAGTAAGCGATGTGGATTTATATGTGATGAATTATGCTGATTTGGAGTATTTAGCAAGAGAGCTTCCACGTGCATTAGGTAGTAAATACAGGCTAAATTTACGCTATGTAGAGGGTGAGGCAGCTGTGAGAAGAGATGGAGAGATAAAGCGAATTTGTGTAGTAAATAATGAGAGTGAAAGTGTAGCTATAGATATTGGGCTATTTGATGAGTATGGTGAGCTTATGGTGTGCGATTATGATGATGGGCGGTTTTTTTACTTTCCAAAAGAGATTTTTGAGGGCGGATTTACTAGGTTAGAGTATAGAGGATTTGAGCTAAATGTACTAAAAAAATATGATGAGTATCTAGAGTTTATGTATGGTAAAAACTACTTAGAAATCCCAAAAAGATTTAGCTCAAATGATTATTTAAATCTAAAAACCAAGGACGAATTAGAAGCACTTATAGCGAGGCAATGACTCTAATACAAACACAGTTTTGCCCTGGTGTCGGGGCAAACTCGCTACTTTCATCAATAGAGATAATTTTAAAGCCATTTTGGATTAAATTTGCCTTAAATATATCTTGGTCTATAAATCGTCGGTAGTGACCATCGCTGATAAACTCACGCTGGCTAATGGCTTTGCCAATACCAAATTTACTATCATTTATACTTCTAGCCTCTACGACAAAAAGCCCGCTAGGCTTGAGTAAATTTTTGACATTTTTTATCAGTCCTTGCTCGGCGATATCATCAATGGCATGTAGCGTAAAACGGCTATAGCATATATCAAATTTATCTTTTAGGTTAAGTGGCGCAGTAAAATCAGCACAAATCCAGCTAGCTTTTTGGTTTTGTTTTTGCAAACTCTCAATAGCAATATGCGAACCATCAATAGCTACAACATCAATTCCTTGAGCGTTAAAGTATAAAGAATCCCTACCATTACCACAGCCAAACTCTATTAAGTTTGCTTTGCTTTTATTGCGCAAAAAGCTATTAAATATAAATTTAGCAAATTTGCTAGGCTCTTTAATCTCATTGTGTTCTAAGCTATAAAACTCATCCCAATAGGCACTATCTCTAAGCATTACTCACCGCCCCAAAAAGTATCACGCCCCAAGCTAGCACAGCTGCGCAAATAGATATAAATACAGCCGCACTCCCACAATCCTTAGCTACCTTAGCTAGTGGGTGAAAATCAGGACTAACAAGATCTATACAAGCCTCAATAGCGCTATTTACGCACTCCATTGCAAGGATAAAAAGCAAGCTCATTCCAAGTATAATCTGCTCTATGTTACTAAGTGGCAAAAACCAAATAGCTATAAATAAAGGCGTAATAATAAATAGCTCAATTTTAAATGAGCGCTCATTTTTTATCATCGCTTTTAAGCCGCTTAAAGCGTATATTGTATTGCTATAAAAATGGTATTTAGGTTTCATTTAACTCCTTTTAGCGATACCCTTTCTTTTTAGCACCTGCTAAAATAACCTTTATTTGAGGATCATAAAAGGCTTGAGTATGGCTATTTTTATAATAATCATCACCTTGACGCCAAGTTAGCAGATCTATATCTACTGTTTTGCCATTTTTGTTTATTGTAAATTTAGCACTCTTTATAAAATCATAAAGATAATAGGCAAAACTCAAGGCCGATATATTTCCGCTTTGAATGATTTGATTAATCTGAGCTATAATTATATCTTTTTTATCGTTTAAATCTTCTTTAGAGTAGTATGGCACATAATAGCTAGTGTAAAATTCGTTTTGTTTAAATATTCCTAAAGATTGATAATTATTGCTTTCGATAATTAAATTTTGATTTGTCAAATTTAATCTCTTGGCAGATTTTTATAGCTCATTTAGAGCTGCTCGTTCATTATCTTTACTAAGATTTTTAAAATCTAGCCAGATATGTGGGCTATACCCCCCCCCATTTTGATTTTGAGCTATTTTAAGCATATCTTTTAAGTTTAATCCAATGCTATCTTTTTTACCATTATGCCCAACATCAAAATAACCATCTATAAAATGCACATCAATCTCAAAATTTTGATAAATATTTTTAAAGTCTGCCAATTTTTTTGGCTCATTTGTTCTATGTAGCCAAATTTTGCTTGGTGAGGCAAATGGATAATTAGTCTTTAACTCTTTATCATAATCCTTACCAGAAAAGATTCTAATCCTATCGCTGTTAAATTTATCACTAAATATACTCCTACTAGGTTCAAAATCCTTGCTTGTAATACCTAAAATATCCATAAATCCATGGATAAAATCATCGCTCATAAGCGGTCTATTTTGCGCATTTTTGATTTTTTCTATTATTTGCGGATTGTTAGATTTAAACTTATCGCTAGTATAGATCATAAATGGAATCTCAACCATAAATCTAGAGGCATTTCCTTGGTTATGACCCATATACTCTCTAAAATCATAAACCTCATCAGCATGATCGCTAATATAAAATACAATAGCATTTTCATCGCTATAAAGCTTTAAAATTTCGCTTACTACATAATCATTATAAGCTGTAGCGTTGATGAAATTTAATTTCTCTTTTAAACCCTTTTTGCTAATTTTTTCACCATTTGGTAAGATATCTAGCCCAGCACTCTTTAGCTCATCTATATCAAAATATCTTACATTTTCATTGCTTTTATCAAATCTATTAGCATAAGCCATATGCGTTCCCATTAGGTGAAATATATGAAATTCCCTATCAGCCTTAACTCTATATTTTTGATATACATCTAGCAGTGCCTCATCAAAGTCATTTTTGAGTCCAATGCTAGTGCCAATCCTAGTAAATTCTCTAATCTCAGCACGATTAGATATAACCTCAGGTATATTACCCCATATAGATACGGCTTCTTGATTGCTAAACCACTGTGTTTTATATCCAGCGATTTTCATTAGATCTATGATATTCATATGTTCATACCATTTTGTGCTTTGGCTATTTTCATAGTTGCTAAATGTTAGTAGCTTAGCTAAGGCTGGATTGGTATGTGACTCAGATGAAATAGTATCACTAAACTCAAATAGATTACCACTAGCCCTAAGGGAGTTTAAATTTGGCGTAGTATCAAGCTTAAATCCATATAGACTTTGGTAGTTTCTTTGAGTAGATTCGCCAATTATTAGCACAACTTTTGGGATATTAAGAGTTGTAGTTAGATTATAATCTTTTTGCATTTGAGTATCTAGAGTTTTGGCTAACTCTTTAAATTCATTTAAATACCTGTTTTGTTCAGTTATTCCATCTTTGATAGTTATAAACCACCCGCCAAGTCTTAGCCTCTCATCTTCTAGATATTTTGTTCCTTTTGAAAAAATAGCAATTGATATAATAAGAAAAAGAGCAAAATATACTTTTGAATTTAGTGGTTTTGGATTAAATTTAAAAGGCAAATAGAAAAATAAAATAGAAACCCCAATAAAGCCAAGCAGAGCCAAAGCAACATTTAAACTAAAATAGCTTTGCATAAACTCAGCAGCTTCATTTGCCTGCGAGGCTAAAAGCGTATCAAAAAATATCGGATTTAGATAATTTGAAAAATTAATAAATAAAAATATCTCAACTATGCCAATAAAACCATAAATCAAAACAAAGCCAATTTCAAGAGTATTTTTAAGCCTTAAAGGCAAAAAGCGAAATAGATAAAATAGACAAAAAAATAGCCCACAAGTTTGGAAAAATATTTTAAAAAACTGCTTTAACCCTCCCCCTATGCTAAGTTCAAGCAACGCAAAAAGCATAGCATTAACAGCAGCAATATACCAAATCCTGCGGTTTAAAATCATCTCTTACCCCTTTTTGTAGTTTAAGCAGATGATTATAGCCAAATTAATGTTAAAATCCCAAATTACCTTGGGTCGTGAGTAAATGGATTATTTTTATAAATGATAAAATATCGCCCACTAAACATCAAAAACACAAGCCCAACAAAAATCGCTGGTATAGTTATATAAAATGCTTGCAAATATTGCGATAAAAATACTCTAGAAATCACTGCTATAAACAAAAAGCCAAGCCCCATTTTACCACAAAATGGCAAGTTTAAAACTATTTGGCCGCTATGACGAAGCGATGAGACATTAAAGATGAAAAATATAAATCCAAGTAGTGTCCATATAGTAATTCCATGTAGAATTTGCAAGCCAAATCCAGCACTAAAGAGCAAATTTAACCCAAAAGCACTATATAAAACCCCGCTTCCTAAAATTAAAACATAGTAAATAACTGTATAATGCACACTAAGAAGCTCCCTATGATGCCACTGTGCAACTCTACTAAGAAGTACAAGTCCAGCTCCAAAAGCGATAAATCCTTGAGTCATTGAATCTAAATTAAAAAGAGTAGCATATGTTAGCAAGATTACAAATAAAAGCGATATATTTTTTAAAATTGGATTTGGGATAAAGATATATTGATTATTTTCTTTGCCAAATTTTCTATCAAGTGCAGCCCTGCCAAGTGTAATGCTTACTCTAAAACCAATCAAAATAATTCCAGCTACATAGCAGTGCAAAAGCGCATAAGAGTTTATCAAATTTTGACTATCAAAAAGCGCTAAAATTTCAATCAAAGCAGTAGTAAAAAGCAAAAAAACCAAGGCAAAATTATCATAATTTTTACCTAAAATTAGCCAAAACAGCACGCATAAAGCTAAAAATAGCCAAAAAATTGCTACAAAAATCCGCCCATCAAAACCAGCAAATTTGGCCACTAAAGCCAAATTTAAAAGTATAAATCCAGCTACGCTATAAGGGATTAAACTCCCTTTAAATCCAGTCCAATCAACCACTGCAGTAAATAAAAATCCACAAAATGCTGAAGCGCAAAAAAGTTCTAAAAATATAAACTGATGAAGCCCTATAAAATCGCCAATTCTAAATCCTAATACGCACGCACCCAAAATCCCCAAAACTCCAGAGTATATAAAAAATATTCGCATCGGATGAGCAAAAAAATCATAAATCAAGCTATTTTTAATCAAAATATATTCTCCCTTTAAATTCACTATTAAATAGCGATTTTATCGCATTTTCATCTAAATTTTTTCTATCTATATTAAGCGATTTTTCTACCCTCATTCCATAAGCACTAAGAAATAAAATCTTATTAGAAATCTTGCACGCCTCATACGCATCATGCGTTACTAAGATTACGCTAGCGTTACGCTCTTTAATTAGGCTTTGTAATTTAGCAATCAAAATCTCACGCATAGCAAAATCTAGCCCACCAAAAGGCTCATCAAGTAGTATTAGCCCAGCATTTGCTGCCATTGCACGCACAAATGCCACTCTAGCACGCATTCCACCGCTTAACTCTGCTGGATAGCGCTTAGCATCTAAGCTAGTAATGCCAAGTTCATTTAGCATCTCATAAATCCATTTAGAATTTTCTCTCTCCATAACCAAAGCTATATTCTCATAAGCGCTTAAATTCTCAAACAAGCGATGTTCTTGAAACATATAAGCGATTTTGGAATTTAAATTTATCTTACCACCATTTGGACGCAAAATTCCGCTAACTAGCTTTAAAAATGTGCTTTTACCACAACCACTAGGGCCAAAAAGTGTTATAATCTCTCCAGGATTTATGTTTAGATTAAAATCTTCAATTATTACCTTTTGAGCTAGATTATAGTGTAAATTCTTAACTTCTAAAATACTCATTTTATCCTCTTATTATCTAGCCACGGTAAAAATATTATACGAAGCGGAGTAATAATAAAAAAGTTAAAAAGCAAAATAAGCCCAACCATTATTACAACATATGCTAATACCTCAGTCATATCTAGATAGGTTCTAGCATTAGCTATCATCGCTCCTACGCCATTACTAGAGCCTAAAAGTTCTGCCATTATCATAATCTTTATCCCCATAGCAAATACAATGTTAAGCGAATTTAAAAGATGTGGCAAGATATGTGGTAGATAAAACGCCTTTAGCCGCTTTAAAATCCCAAGTTTATAAACAAAGCAAACATCTCTAAGAGAAGAATCAAGTGTAATAATACTAAGCATCGAATTTGCAAAGCTAAGCGGAAAAATAGCTATAAAAACCGAAAATATAACACTAACATCGCCAAGCCCAAACCAAAAAAGCGCTAATACAATCCATATAATTGGTGCAATTCCTAAAAGTATATCCATCAGCGGACGGCAAAGCTTAGCAAGGGTTTTAAAGCTTCCAGCCATTATCCCAAGAACCACACCAGCAATAAAGGCTAAAGTAGTAGCAATTATTACACGCCAAAGGGTAATTAAAATTTGGCTATCACTATTTAAAAGCAACTCATAAGAGCGAGTCAAAACCTCCATTGGAGCTGGCAAGATAAAACTCCCCATCAAATTTGACCCAACTTGCCAAACTCCAAAAAGTAAAGCAATAATCCCAAGCCCACTAAGCCCTTCTATTAAGTAATTACTAATTCTATGAAACCAATTTAAACGCAAAGTAGCATTATCTTTTATTATCATAGATATAAGCCTTGTGATGGAATTTTTCCGCCAATTAGCTTAGGATTTATCCTATATATAATCTCAAAAAAGTTATTTAAACTTTGAGTTATATCGCTACATTTTTGCAAAGTAAAATTAGAGTAAGCAATGGCATTTTTTATTGCATCTTGAGGAGCTAGAAGGTATTTTGTACCAAATTTAGCGGCTTGATTGGGATTAGAGTTTATCCACTTAAGCGCATTTTGCAAATCATTATAAAAAGCATTAAAAAATTCTAAATTTCTTTTATAAAACTCTCCACGAACGATTAATCCAGCTTGTGGAATTTGGGGGCAGTCTTGGAATTTACTAGCCCAAAGCGTTTGAATATCTAGACTACGATGGATTTTTATACCATTATTTTGTGCTTTTAGTTGCATAGCTGAAGCGATTGGCTCTTGAGTTAATATAGCATCAAATTCACGCCTTAAAAATAGCATAACCGCCTCAGGCGGAGTCTGAACATATGTGATATTAATCTGCTCAATATCTACGCCAAAGGCCTTACAAAGCGCTTTAAAAATTATATCTGGTAGGTCGTTTTTAAAAGACATTATAAGCTTTTTGCCTTGTAAATCTTTTAGTTCATTTATATTTTGATGTTTGCTAAAGATATAATTTAGCCCATTTGTTAAAATATTTAGCATTTTTACATCTACGCCTTGATTATACAAATTAGCAGCAATATTACAAGGCGAAGCACAAAGCATAAAACTCCCACCAGCAAACCCAGCACGCAGTTGATCTGGATTTCTCCACTCTTTATAGTTTAAATTTAGCATATCTCTAGCCTTGCCATTTCTCATAGCAATAGCCAAAGGTAGACCAATTAAAGCTGGCGCACTCCATATATCAAGGCTATTTTTAGTGTTACCAAATAGTAGATTTGGTACGCTCAAAGCTCCAAAAGCCCCAAGCATAAGCCTTGCGCTAAAACGACAAAATTCTCGTCTATCACTCATAAAATCTCCAAACCCAAATGATTTAGATAATAATACAAAAATTATCTCAAATAAATCTTAAATTTTTTCTCAATTTTTAATTTTATAAACCATTGTTTTATATAAATTTAGATAAAATTCGCACCCTAATCTCCATAAAAGGCAGAAAATGGCAGCCAAACAACTCTCTTTAAGAGCCCTTAGTATTCCTATATTTTTTGAACTATTTTTACGCTATTTATCATTGATTATAAATACTTTAATGGTTGCTGCATACTCAAATTTCTTAGTTGGGGCTATGGGTGCGGGTAATCAAATTTTAGATATTTTTATAACTATTTTTACATTTTTAAGTATTGGTTGTTCTGTTGTCATCACTCAAGCAATTGGTGCTAAAGATAAAGCTTTAGCTAGAAAAGCTATCCATCAAAGTCTATTTTTAAACTCAATTTTAGGCCTTATTTGTGCAATAGGGATTTTGTGGCAAGGTGAGCAGATTTTAGAGCTGATGAATGTACCAAATGAGCTAATGAGTCAAAGCACTATTTATCTATATATGCTTGGAATTTGTCTATTTTTTGATGCTGTTGGCATAGTATTAGCTTCGATAATTCGGGTTTATAATAGGGCTTATAGCGTTATGTTTGTAACGATTTTGATGGATGGGATTACGGTACTTGGGAATTATTACGCATTAAACTACACCCAAAGCGAGCTTTTAGGAGTAGGGCTTTCTACCATTGCTGGGCGAGTTGTAGCAATTGTGATTTTGATATTTATGCTTATTTATCTGCTTAAATTTAAGCCATCATTTAAAGAATTTATCAAAATTGAAAAAATTGTAGTAAATAAGATATTAAAAATTGGCGGCTGGGCAGCCGGAGAGAATCTTTTATGGATTATTCAATATACTATCGCTTTTGGTTTTGTAGCTAGTCTTGGCAAAGAAAATCTTAGTGTTCAAACGATCTATTTTCAAATTTCACTATTTATAATGCTCATTGGTCAAGCAATTAGTGTAGCAAATGAGATAATAATTGGTAAATTAGTAGGCGCTAAAAAATTACAAATCGCATATAAGCACACTTGGCGTGCTTTATATATTAGTATCTTAGCATCGTTTTTAGTATCACTTGCTAATTTTGCATTCAATCAGCAGACAATGAGCATATTAAATTTAAATATAGAATTACAAGAGTTAATGATACCACTATTTGCTCTATCTATATTTTTAGAAGTCGCTAGAACATTTAATATTATAATGGTAAATTCGCTTCGTGCTAGTGGGGATGCGAGATTTTGCTTTTATAGTGGAGTAGTTTTTATGTTTGGGGTTTCGCTTCCAGTAGGATATATTTTATGTTTTAATTTTGGGCTTGGAATTTTAGGTATTTGGATTGGATTTTGTGCTGATGAGGCGCTTCGTGGGATAACAAACGCTTGGAGATGGAAAAGCAAAAAATGGCAAGATAAAGCCGTAGTTTAATAAATTCAGATAAAAATTATATTAATCAAAATTTAATTAAATTTGGGCGTTATTTTTAATTAAAAATAGACTTTAAACTATGCTAAAACCGAGCTTTAAGTTAAAATTTATTGACAAAAAAATTAAATTTCATTACAATTTCATTTAACATTTTTATCTTTTTGGGAAGGAGGATAAAGTGCAAGGTAATAGTAATAACTCTACATTTATGTGGTTTTTGGTTGTTTTGGTAATTATCATTGTTGGTGCTGGATATACTTTTTACAACGCTAAAGGTATGTCATATTTTAGCGATGATAGTGCAGCCTGTAATAACTGCCATGTTATGAATGATGTATATGCTAGCTGGCGTAAAAGCCCACACTCAAGAGAGATTAACGGCAAACCGATTGCAAGCTGTAATGACTGCCATTTACCAAATGAATTTGTAAATAAATGGATAGCCAAAGCTCAAAGTGGTGTTTCCCACGCTTATGCATTTACCTTTAATCTAGATGATTTACCGCAAAATTTCACTGCAACTAAAATGAGTAAAAATATGGTACAAGCAAACTGTGTACGCTGTCACTCTCAAATGGTATCAGTAGTGGTAAATCCAACAACAACTGTAAATCATGCCAATGAACAGCTAAGCTGTGTTAAATGTCACGCTAGCGTAGGTCACACTCGTGGATTCTAAGGCTGATTTAAATACTTTGGTAGCAAAGTAAATTTAACTTTTATAGAAAGGATAAGAGTATGAAAAAGGCTCTTTTGGCGGTATTAGCTATCGTTGTCTTGATCGGATTTGTGCTATTTAACAAAGACATTTCAAGCAAAAAAGCTCAGCCTGATATGGCTGGCGTAGTCTCTAAAGATGTGGTGAATATGAGCGATGATGATCCACGCTTTAATGTTTGGGGTAAAAATTTCCCTGAATATGTAGATATGTATACAACAGTTGAAAATGAAGCACCATTTGAGACTGAATTTGGTGGAAACCACGCATATTCTAAACTAATTAGATATCCACAACTTACAGTTTTATGGGCTGGATATCCATTCTCTATGGACGCAAATGAAGAACGCGGCCACTTCTGGATCCAAGTAGATCAAATGGATACAGCAAGAAACAATAAAGATTTCTTAAATTCACACGGCTTTGCAGGTTTTGGTGGTCAGCCAGCTGCTTGTATGAACTGCCATAGCGGTTGGACAAAATGGCTAGAAAACAACGCTGCTTTAGGTGATACACCTCGTGAAAAATGGGTATCATTTAACAGCGCTAAATACTGGACAATGATCAAAAATGTACCAGCTCTAGAAGGTATCACAGAAAATAGCCCAGAACACAGCGGTCCTCACGGCGGTAAAAGAATGGGTGTTGCCTGTGCTGATTGTCACGTACCAAATACAATGGAACTTCGTGTAACTCGTACAGCGTTAATTAATGCTTTAACAAAATGGAGAGGCTATGAAGCAGATCCTGTAACTGGTGTTAAAGCTACAAGAAGCGAAATGAGAACTCTAGTTTGTGCACAATGTCACGTTGAATACTATTTCCGCCCAACTGGTGAAAAAGTAAAAACTATCGGTGAAACAATCGCTAATGATGCTGATAAAAAATGGTGGAATGGAACTCAAAAAACTTATGATGAGTTTGATAGCTGGAGAGATGGCAATAAAGCTACTGAAATTGAAGTTGCAGGTATTGAGCTAGTATTCCCATGGAAACAATGGGGTAAAAATGAGCCATTTAGAATTGAAATGTTTGATGAGTACTATGATGAAAACTCAACTCGCAGCATATTCCCACAAGATTGGCCACACAAAATTACTAAAGCACCAATGCTAAAAATTCAACACCCTGAAACAGAGCTATATTCAAGCTCAGTTCACGCAGCAAATGGTGTAAGCTGTGCTGATTGTCATATGCCATATGTAAGAAAAGGCTCAAGCAAAATGACAAATCACAATGTAACTTCTCCACTTAAAGATATTAACGCTGCTTGTAAAAGCTGCCATACTCAAAGTGAAGAGTACCTAAAAGCACAAATCACTGATATCCAAAGATCAATCGCATTTGATCTAAGATCAGTAGAATATGCTACAGTAAGCCTAATTAACGATATTAAAAATATGCGTGAGAGACTTGCAGCGCTACCTGAATTCCAAACAGATGGTAAAGCAGATGATAAGAAAATCTCAGAAGTATTAAAAGATGTCCTAGAGCTACACAGAAAAGGCCAAATGAGAGGCGATTTCGTAGGTGCTGAGAACTCAACAGGCTTCCACAGCCCAAGAGAAGCTAGCAGAATGCTACTTCAAGCGCTAGAAATGGCTAGAATGGGTCAAACTAAACTAGTAGAAATCGCTATGCAATATGGCTTTACAGATTTCAAAGTTAGCGATTTAGGATTTGAAGATATTCAAAAACTAAACCCAGGCGACATCCGCTATAAAGTTGATCTAAATGACGCTCGCCAAAGCACAGCTAAAAATCACAAAGCTGGAGATCGCTACTATGATCACCATAATGTAAATGATGGTCCAGACGCTAAACTTCTAGAACTAGATAAAAACAACAAACCTTACAACTATAAGGTTCTTGACTAATCTAGATAGTAGGGCGGGGCTTAGGCTCCGCCTCTTATATTTATAAATCAAATTTAATTCTATTAAACTCAATAATCATAATACAACTATTATCGCTTTTTATATCAATAAAAAAGTATTGATAATTTTGATAATTAATATTATTATAAGTCTTCTTTAGCTACTATTTTACAATCAAATCAACAAAAGGAAAATAGATGAAAAAATTACTTTTAACTGCGGCTTTTGCTTGTATGGCTTTAGCTAATGAGATAAATTTATATAGTGGCAAAGGGCTAGATCCAAAACTTGCTAATATGTTTGAATCCCAAACTGGAATTAAAATAAATATCATAAAAGATAAAGAACAAATGGCCAAAATGAACGCACCAGACTCCAAGGCTGATCTGTTTATGGGTATGGATGTAAGCACATTTGCTAAATTGCAAAATGATGACAAGCTTGCTCCAGCTAAATCTAAAATTATAGATAGTATCGTCCCAGCAAATTTAAAAGATAAAAATAACGAATGGATAGGGCTATCTAAAAGAGCTAGAGTAATTGTCTATGACAAAAAGGCAATTGATCCAAAACTAATCCAAAATTACGAAGATTTAGCAAAACCAGAGCTAAAAGGCAAGCTATTAATGCGAACATCAAATGTCTCATTTAATAGATCTTTGCTAGCCTCTATCATTGCAAATGATGGCGAAGATAGAGCCAAAGAGTGGACCAAAGGTACTCTAAATAATCTAGCTAGAGATCCAAAAGGTGGCGATAGAGAACAGGCTCGTGGCGTATATGAAGGAATTGGAGCAGTAGGTGTGATGAATAGCTACTATATCATTACACTACTAAATTCTAAAAAGCAAAGCGACCAAGAAACTGCCAAAAGCCTAGGCGTAATATTCCCTAATCAAGATGGCCGTGGAGCGCATATTAATATCAGTGGAATCGCCCTTTTAAAATCTAGCCAAAATAAAGACGCAGCTATTAAATTTATAGAGTTTATGCTAAGCAAAGAGGCTCAAGAAATTTTAGTATCTACAAGCCATGAATACCCAGTAAATAAAGACGCCAAACCAAGTAAAGAGATTGCAGCATTAGGCAAATTCAAAGAAGATACCATATCGCTTAATAAAGTTGCTAATGAGCTAGAAAACGCACAAAAAATCTATAAAGAAC